>JACQFA010000048.1 GCA_016200255.1 Nitrospirota bacterium
CCACCGCCTCCCGCTTGTACTCCGCACTGTATTTCCTTCTCGTCGACATGACACACCTCACGCGATATTATCGCTCTTTTTAGATGTGTCCGCAAATTCGGGGTAGAACCCCTGTAGCGTAGGTTGAAGCGAGCAGCGATCGAATCTACGGTGTCGGATACCACTTTGTCCTTTGTGGGTAGTGGGCGTTTCCCAAGTGCATTATAGACGAATGCAGGGGTTGGAGCCGGCACACCATAAGATATAATGAGTTTGTCCGGGGCGTAGAACATTTCAGGTCGATGGTAGAAGCGTTCCTGCATAATGGTCTCAATAGTGTCATCGTCCTCAGTTTCAACAGCTTCTTGCAAATCGATATCAGTTTCTGCAAACTCCTTCAGATCACGCTCGAAAGAACCGCGGAATGTCATCGCGTCTACCTTTTCGCCATTAGGTCCGACAATGCGGATCTCCTGACTGACGATCTGGTCTGTGCCTTTCCAGACTGGAATTTCGCGCGGGTGGCCACGGCCCGTTTCTGAACTATAAGTGGATTCTTCACCTTGCCCACTTGTGCCACTGCCTTCTGTTGGTTCGTAGCGTGCTGGCGCTCCCTTTCGACCATCAGGGCGCGGAACTTTGAGTGGTGCAGAGTAGTCGTACTTCTCTTCGAAGAATTCGGCAATGGCACAGAAGTCCAAGAGGAAAAAGTGCTTCTTCTCATACTCGGTATTGCCCACTACAAACGTAAAAAGGCGCGTGCCGCGGCCTTTGATCTGGATGTATTCCGTGGGCGAAAAGATTGGGCGCATCAGCACCACATTGAGCAGGTCGCGGCAATTGTAGCCAGTGGAGAGCATATCCACCGACACGGCGATACGCTCGGAACGCTCACCATCACGGAACTCCTTCGCTAGTGATGAGGCATCGGGAATGCGCGAGGTAATGGTAAGGGCAATGCCCGGCTTGATTTCGTTCAGAACTTTGGTGAGTGCGGTCGCGTGGGTCTGGTTCACTGCAAAGACAAGAGATTTGCCAATTTCCCCCTTGGGATCGCGTTGGGCTTCGCGCAGGAATGCGTCGCACATGACACGGTTGCGGTGCGGAGTGAAGATCTTCCGCTCCAAATCCTGAATCTTAAAGTTCTCTTCCTGTTCATTGATGACAACTGTCCATCCAGCCTCCTGGAGGGTCTGAGTGGTGATATCCGATCGGCAATCAATAATTTTAGGCAGACAGAGGAAAGGACCTTCAGGGTCTTTGACAGCATCGATGATGTCGTAGCGAAACGTAGGCTGGCCAGGTTCGCAGCCGAAGTAGTGATAGGTGTCGCGAAGTTGGCGCGCCTCAAATGCCTTGGGGTCTTCTTCGGCAAGCTGCTGGAGATTGACGTTCTTCAAGTAGGCCTTTGGCGTTGCGGTGAGACCTATACGCGTCGCTTGAAAGAACTGTACCACCTCGCGGGCGTCACCGTAGATGGAGCGATGTGCTTCATCATTGACTACGAGGTCAAAGTAGAACGGCGTGAATTCCTCTCGGTAGCGCCGATCCATCATGAGGGATTGAATGGTCGCCACCACAACTGAGGAGCCGAGCAATTCACCTGTGCGGCGGGCCGTCTTATAGATCACTGGTTTGAACTCGCCAAGGACAACGTTGAAGTCTTCCATTGTCTGCTTGGCCAATTCGATGCGGTCAACAATAAAAAGAACACGCTCGGCGTTGCGAGTGAGGAGGAAACGACGGATCAGGGCAGCACAAAGCAGCGTCTTACCCGTGCCGGTGGCCATTTCGAGAAGAAATTTGCGGAGACCTTTTGTATCAAAGAGGCCCGCGATCTCATCCATCGCACGGATCTGGTAATGGCGAAGCGTGAGGTCGTTCTTCAGTTTCAGCAGGTATTCCGGAGCGATCACTTCACTTATAAGCGGGCGCGGGGGCTGAAGGTTCTTGAGACGAAGGCGTTCCAAATCCTCGCGGGACGGAAGCCGCTCGATACGGTAAGCATCGCGTTGATCTGCCCGCTCGAAGTTCCAGAACCAATGCCCACGGCCGTTGGAGAGGATGACGAAGGGCGCTTTTAGATTTTCCGCATAGCCTCGGGCTTGTTCTTTGGCATCGTAGGGGTCGAGGTCCTCGCGCTTTGCTTCGAGCACGCACAGCACGCGCCCGAGTTTATCCTTGAGGAGATAATCGGCTCGGCCATTACCTGTGTGAAGCTCGAACTGGACCTGCTGCGGATCCAAAAGATTCCAGCCGCTGGATTCGAGCGCCTTATCGATCAGGATGCGGGAGAAGGCTTCATTTTGCCCGGTCGGCATAGAAATACTCTTGTGACTTTAAGGATTCAGTTTCGCTTCCCCTCACCCGCCCGCATAACACCGCCCGTTTGATTTTGCGGCGGCAACGTGAAAATGCGGGCGAACACATAGGTTCGCCCCTACGAAATTCTCAGGTCTCGGCTGCGTAGCGTTGTCTTCCATTTTTTCGACCCAGTACTCTGTATCGTGTAATGCTTTCTCTGATGCGGAACCCGATCTTCTTTTCCTTGGGCTCCGGAGCGGCTATGAGCTGCCGGATGGCGTCGAAGACGACCCTAAACTGGGCGTCGTATTTCTTCTCCATCTTCTCCAGTTTCTGAGCCAAATCCTTATGTGTGGCCAGCAATCCACGAAGCCGAACAAACGTTCTCACAATCTCAACATTGACTCGGACAGCCCGCTTGCTCCGAAGAACGCTTGAGAGCATGGCAATGCCTTGTTCAGTGAACGCATAAGGCGCGTATTTGATGTTCCGGCCTCTTTTCAAGATCACAGGTTGTGATCTTGAACCGGAGTCATAGGGTTCCTTCATGATCACTGATTGTGATAACAAGTCGGACGCCTCTTTCCAAGTCAACTGAAACATAAAATCATCCGGAAAGCGCTCGATATTGCGCTTTACGGCCTGCACAAGGGCGCGAGGCTCGACCTCATAAAGCTCGGCAAGATCCGTACTCAGCATCACCTTCTGGCCACGAAGCAGGAAGATTCGTTTTTCGATTCGTTCAACGGGAACCAGGTTGCTCATTCGTTATCCCCCCTTCACTTGCGTTATGGTCAGTTCTTGCAATCAACTATTTTTCGCTTCCCCTCACCCGCCCGCGCAACGCCGCCCGGTTGATTTTGTGGGGGCAACGTGCAAATTCGGGCAGGCACGGGGGCCTGCCCCTACAAATCCGGGCGAACACATGGGTTCGCCCCTACGACCACGTGCAATGTGCAACTTTTGCACATTTAACGGCCCGCGGTTTTTTGCCTTCGCAATCGGCCGAATTTCAAACGAAGGTCTTCCAATTCGGCCTTGGGGGATTTCGCGTATTTTTCGCTTAGTTTGGCCCGAATGGCCCGCTGTAACTGAACGGCATCAATTTTCTTTTTCACGAATTACCTCCCTTGGGCTGCGTATCTCAAGCACGGGATAGCCCCTCTTTAAGTTCACGGCGTTAAATGCGTGAACACGGTCAAGATTTACAATCTGCTTAAAGTTCCAACTGACGAGGACATCCACCCGCTCAATGGACGCGATGGCAATGTGCTGGGCATCGACGAGATGTTTTACACCGACGACGCCGTCATGGATGTAGGCATCCGCCAACGCGAGAGCTTCCTCGTCAAGAAACACGTCTTCCACACACTCTTCCGGAAGAGAAGATAAAATTTCCTTTACGCTATCCGGCGCCTCTTCAAGCTCACGGCGGGTCAAGTCGGACACGATCGCCACTTTTGTTCCTGCACGGAACTCGTCAAACAGACGATTGGACCAGTCTGAAAATTCAACATCCAGGCAGCCGCCGATGACTGACGTATCAATGTAAATGCGCGTTCTCATATTATTTTATGCACTCCAGACTGCGCTGTCCACCGCCCACCCGCGCACCACCGCCCGGTTGACTCTGCGGGGGCAATGTGCAAATTCGGACAGGCACGGGGGCCTGCCCCTACGAATGCGGGCGACCTGTTGCATTTTTTGCAACAACTGGATTACTCCTCTGTGTCGCCGATGCAGTCCTGCGGCGGACGCGCCTTGGCGAATTCGAGAAGATCGAGCTGCTTGTGCCGCTTCTCCGGCAGACGCGGGCCGAGTTCACGACGCTGTTTGCGCTTACCTTCCAGGATCCGCCAAAGTCGCTCGTCGGCATTGAACCGATCCGCCAGCCGCTGGGTTAAGCGTTGTTGCGGTAGTAGATTATCGTATCGCTTCATGATGTAAACCTCAGACGGCATACGAGTGCACAGATAAGAAAATTAGGCAGGACAGGTAGAAGGGAGTATACAAAAAATGCCTTAAAAGTACAAGTGTATGCTGAAGGAGGAATTTAGAGCGGGGCCGGTGCCATCAAACGACAACCTCAACCGTCCTGGACGGGTCCAGTTCATGCTTGGCGTCCATCACCTCCAGCCAACCTTCAATGGCCTCTTTGATGTTGGCCAGTGCTTCCTTGCGGGTTTTGCCTTGTGACAGGCAGCCCGGCAGAGCGGGAACTTCCGCCACATAATAGCCGGCCTCGTCCTGTTCAACCATCACATGAAGTTTCATGGGGCTATCCTCCAAGGATGTATTCATCCGGGTTTATTTTTGCTGTTGCCTTCATCGTAAACCCCCATGACATCAACGGTGCCAATACGCCGGAGTATACCGGCTTTGGGAGAAAGGGTCAAGATGCGTTAAGAGGATACACCGCCCGGTTGATTTTACGGGGGCACCATGCAATTTTGGGCGAACACATGGGTTCGCCCCGGCCCCTATATATATAATAGATGCAGATCGAATATATTCGTCCTTTTGGCGGCAAAGGTCAAGGTTTAGGATCACTCGTACCGAAGGGCCTCGATGGGATGGAGCGAGGCGGCGCGGCGGGCGGGGTACAGGCCGAAGAAGACCCCGATCGCGATCGAAAAAACAAAGGACAACAGGATAGAACCGGGCGAGATGATCGTGGGCCAATGGACGAACGCCGAGATGATCCGGGAACTGGCCACTCCCAGGGCCACGCCGAGAATTCCGCCGGACAACGACAGCACGATCGCCTCCACAAGGAACTGCAGAAGGATGTCCCGGCCCCTCGCGCCGACGGCCATCCGGATCCCGATTTCACGCGTCCGCTCCGTCACCGAGACCAGCATGATGTTCATGATCCCGATCCCCCCGACAATCAACGAGACGGACGCGATGCTTCCCAACAGAATGGTCATGATCTTCGACGACGCCGCGGCCGCGGCCGCGATATCGGTCATGTTCCGCACCGAGAAGTCGTCATCCTGTCCGGGAGGGATGTGATGTCGTTGGTGCAGAAGCAACCGGACCTCCTCCTCGGCCACAACGGTTTCCTGGGGGGAATGGGCCGAAACCATGATGATCTGGATGTTCGTCACCCCCATGATCCGTTTCTGGAGGGTCGAGAGAGGAATGATCACGGTATCGTCCTGATCCTGTCCCATCGCCGACTGTCCCTTGGGCGCGAGAAGGCCGATGACTTTGAACGGAACGTTTCGGATTCGAACGATCTGCCCGATCGGATCCTGCGAGCCGAACAGATTATCGGCCACCGTTTTTCCAAGCACCGCCACCTTGGCCGCGCCGTCGACATCCGACGTAGCAAACGAACCGCCCGACTCAAACGTCCAGTCGCGGACCACAAAATAGTCCGGGCTGCTTCCCGTCACAGCCGTGGACCAGTTCTGGTTCGTGCTGACCACCTGGGCCACCGTGCGGAGCGACGGGGCCGCAAATCGCACCGAGGACAACTCTTTCTGGATGGCCCTTGCATCGTCCTCCGTCAGAGTCGTCGCGCTCCCCGATCCGGCATGCACGCCGCCCTGGGTCGTGCTGCCGGGAAAAACCATCAGCATGTTGGAACCGATGCTGGCGATCTGGGCCTCGACCTGCGCCTTGGCGCCCTGCCCGACCGCGACCATGGCGATCACGGCCCCGACCCCGATGATGATCCCCAGCATCGTCAGAGCCGATCGCATCGTATTGCGGGCCAGGGCCCGTCCGGCGATTTTGAAGACGTTCAGCACATTCATGGGATTTTCCCTCCTGACAAAACATCCTTCGCGTCGGCGCGACGGGAGACCGGAAGATCGGAGCGAACGGTTCCATCCCGAAAGGTGATGATCCGGGAGGCATAGGCGGCGATGTCCGGCTCATGGGTCACCACGATGATCGTGATCCCGTCCCGATTCAGCTCCTGAAAGAGCGCCATGATCTCGACCGAGGTCCGCGTGTCGAGGTTCCCGGTCGGCTCGTCTGCCAGTATCAACGGCGGCCGCATCACCAGCGCCCGCGCGATCGCGACCCGCTGCTGCTGGCCGCCGGAGAGCTGGTTGGGATAGGACGATCGCCGGTCTCCCAAACCCACACGCTCCAGCGCCTCGCCGGCGCGCGCGGCCCGCTCGCGGGCCGACAGTCCGTTGTACAGGATCGGAAGCTCCACGTTTTCGATCGCGGTCGTCCGGTGAAGGAGATTAAACCCCTGAAAGACAAACCCGATCTTTTGATTCCGTATCCGGGCCAGCTCATTCGGTTTCAACCCGCCGACCTCCGCGTCGTCCAGGAGATAGCGGCCGCGGCTCGGCTGATCGAGACAGCCCAGGATATGCATCAGGGTCGACTTCCCCGATCCCGACGGACCCATGATCGCAACGAACTCGCCCCGGACCACGGAAAGGGATATCCCTTTCAGAGCGGCCAGCTCAATCTCGCCGGTCCGATAAATTTTCCAGAGATTTTCGATCTGGATTAACGGAGTCATGTTCTGATCAAAACCGCATGGACGGCGGTCTCCCCGTTGACTGTGATGTACCGTTCTTTCGGATTTTTTCGATCACCACCTCATCCCCCGGCGAGAGATCCCCTGCGACCACTTCCGTGAAGCTCCCCTCGCTCAACCCCAGTGTCACCGGGACCGGAACCGGTTTGCCGTTCTTTAAAATCCAGACTCGGGCGCCGTTATCTTTTACGGTCTTGGGCAGAACCTCCTGCCCGGGGATCTTTTCGGGGCTGTACCGCAGGGCCGCGTTGGGAAGTTTGAGGGCGTCGTTCGAATGGCCGACCTTGATCGTGATATTGGCCGTCATTCCGGGCTTGAGTTTCAGGTCGGGATTCTTCACCCGGATGATCGCGTCATAGGTCACGACATTCTGGACGATCAACGGCTGGTTATAAATGTCATGGACCGTTCCGTGAAACGGGCTCTCGGGATAGGCATCCACCGTGAACTCGGCCTCCTGCCCGACCCGGACTTTTCCGATGTCGGCCTCATCCACGCTGGTATCCACCTGCATCTCGGTCAGGTCCTGGGCGATTGTGAAAAGGGTCGGGGCCTGAAGGGATGCCGCCACGGTCTGGCCCACATCCACATTCCGGGTGATGACGGTTCCGTCCACCGGCGACCGGATCGTGGTGTAGTGAAGATTGGCCTCGGCGAGTTTCAAGGCGGCCTGATCCTGCATGCCCTGGGCCTCGGCGGCCTTGAGTCCGGCCAGGGCGGAGTCATACGCGGTCTGCGCGGTATCCTTATCGGCCTGGGAAACCAGGTTTTTGGAAAGAAGCTCCGCCATCCGACCCAGGTTCCGTTTGGCATCGGCCAGAACCACCCGCGACTTTTCCACGTTGGCCTCGTCACTCGCCAGCTTCCCGCGGGCCTGTTCCACCTGGG
>JACQFA010000049.1 GCA_016200255.1 Nitrospirota bacterium
GGCGAAGGGTATAAGTCGCTCGATGAAGGCCAGGCGGTCGAATATGAAGTGACCCAGGGTCCCAAAGGCCCGCAGGCCAGCAACGTCGTCAAAATCTAATACGTTCGACGATTCAACGAAAAAGCCTCCCGACCCACCATCGGGAGGCTTTTTTATTTCGCCGCGGGGGTCAAGTCTTGACTTCATATATTTAATGGGTTAACTTGCCGCCATGGCCCGTCCGTTTCGCATAGAAATGATGAAATAGGAACCTGATTGATGCGGGTTGTTTCCTGGAATGTGAACGGTATTCGTGCGGCCATGAAGAAGGGTCTTCCGGCTTCCGTTGAGGCCATGGGCGCGGATGTGTACTGTCTTCAGGAAACAAAAGCCCAGGATGACCAAGTCCTTGAGGCCTTGACGGGCATGGATGGCTACCACATTTACACCAATTCGGCGGTGAAAAAGGGTTATTCAGGAACGGCCATTCTGACCCGGATGAAACCCCTGTCGGTGCGTAAGGACATCGATATTGAAGAACATGGCCGGGAAGGCCGCGTGATTACTCTGGAATTTGAGAACTATTTTCTGCTTACGGTCTATACGCCCAATTCAGGCAGTGAATTAAAACGGCTTGAATACCGCCAAAGATGGGATGAGGATTTTCTGTCGTACTTAAAAGTTTTGGAAAAGAAGAAGCCCCTGATCGTCTGCGGTGACTTCAATGTGGCTCATAAAGAAATTGATTTGGCGAGGCCCAGGGAAAACTATAATAAGAACGCAGGGTATATGCAGGAAGAGATCGATGGGATGGACAACATCGCCAGGGCCAATTTCGTCGACACCTTCCGATACAAGAAACCGGATGAAATTAAATATAGCTGGTGGAGTTTTCGAACCGGCGCTCGAAAAAGAAATGTCGGATGGAGGATTGATTACGTGCTGGTTTCGCCGGGCATGGCGGGGCAAATCAAGGATGTCGATATCTTGGATGAGGTCATGGGTTCGGATCATTGTCCGGTTTTATTGGATTTAAAATAAAGAGTAAGAAAAAATGGGCTGCTTTTTGACAAACGGAATTCCTGCGGGCATTGCCCTGGCGATTCTTTCGTTGGCGGCCCGGCCCAGTCCCTCCGTCGCGGAAACCGCGTCGTCCCCGCGACCCCCATCAAAGATCCTTTTCGAGGTTCCCAATACCGATTCCATCGCTGTGTTCGATTTCGAAACCCGCCGCGTCATCCGGCGGATCGATCTCGGGTCGGAACCGGCGCCTCCCGATGAAGGGGCCCGGGAAGCGCCCGCCGGACCATCCGGATTCGGCGGACGGTACGTCTACTGGATCCGTCATAACGGTAATGAACTCTCCGTGATCGACACGACCGATTATCGGGTGGTGGGGCGAATTCCCCTGAGGGAGAAGGGACCCGGGAGCGTCACGGTGGCGCGGGACGGACAAACGCTCTATATTCCGCATTACCAGGCGAAGGTCCTGACGACCTTCGACCTCAAGGAGAAAAAGCAACGCGTGATCCCGCTGCCCGGTTTCCCGGGGGATATCGCGATTGCGCCCCGCGGGACCCTTCTGGTCACGAGCCGGGATTCGAACCAATTGTTCGCGGTGGACGAAGCCACGGGCCGGATTCGCGCGTTCGAGGTCGGGCGAAACCCGGTGGGCGTGGCCGTGACGCCGGACGGATCGCAGGCCTACGTCTCTCATGACACCGAAGCCGTCGTCGTGGCGATCGATCTGACGGCGGACCCGTATCGTATCGCCAAGCGCATCAAGGTCGAGGGGACCGGCGGATCGGCCGTGGCGGCGGAACCGGATGGAAAGTATGTCTACGTGGCGCACTGCTGCGCAAACAGCTCCCTGACCGTGATCTCCGTCGAAACGATGTCCGTGACGTGTGAGCTGTCCCTGGCGCCGAAGGGGCTGGATCCGGCCCGGATCGTCTTCTCGCCCGGCGGTGACGAGGCCCTTGTCCTCAACAGCCGTTCGATGAATATCTCATCCTTCCGCCCCCCGTGCGGCAAACCCGTCACCGAGAATCTGTTTGATCCGTGAGCGCGGGAAATTTCCGGCCTCCTTCAAGTTCACCTTGACAAAAAAAAGTCCCTTCCCTATACTCTGAATGGTTTTCCGGGAATGATTTGATCACGACATTGACATCGCGGCGGAACCGGTTCGATGCAAAGACTTTTCTTGAAATTGGGCGATCAGGTGATTCACTTCCGGTATCCCCAGTGGGGCGTCGGGGTGGTGGTCGAGGAGCGATCGTCCACCATGGCGGGCGGGATCTGCATCGCCCGCGTTTCCTTCCATGACGGCGTCGAACGGTCGTTTATCAACGATCTGGATAATTACAACTGCTGTTATTATAGCGGGGTCCGGCTCCAGGAAGAGTCCAAATCCATTCACATGAAAAGGTAGCCGGATGGTCGGAGAGAGCATCCTGATTGTTGACGACGAGGAACACATCCGGCGTCTTTGCACTGAAATCCTTCAACGCAAGTCCTACCAGACCGTTGCGGTGGCCGGCGGCAAAGAAGCCCTCGAGCTGGCCCGATCACAACCCTTCGATCTTCTCCTGACCGACATCAGCATGCCGGGCATGGACGGCCTTGAACTGCTCCGGACGATCAAGGAGGGCCGGAAAGAGATCGCGGCCGTGCTCATGACCGGTTACGGGACGGTCGATAACGCCGTCCAGGCTTTGCGGTTGGGCGCGCAGGGATTTGTGATCAAGCCGTTTTCCCAGCAGGAACTGATTCGATCGGTGGAGGACGCTCTCGAAAAACACCGCCTCTTCCGTGAAAGTATGCGACTGAAACTGCTGGTCCCGCTTTTTGAGGTGGGCAAGACGTTGCTCTCGGATCTTCATTTGAATTCCCTGCTGGAGACTTTTGCGCGCGTTGTTTTGAAGGAGACCCGGTCGGATGCGGCGGCCGTGATGCTGGTGGATGACCGGACCGAGGGGTTTCTGCCCGAATCCTTCACCATTCCGGCGGATGGATTCCCGAATGAGACCGGCCGTCGGATCCGGGACGTCGTCGGGCAGCGGGTGTTGGATGAAAAAATTCCGCTGATTCTGGCGGAGCAGAATTCCCTGCCGAACGAGATGAGAACCCTGCTGGACCAGTGCGGTCTTTCCTCTCTGGTGGCGATGCCCTTTTTGTCCAAGGCCCGGGTCATCGGCGCTTTGATTCTATACAAGAAAACCGGCAACGCCTCCTACGATCAGAGCGACCTGGAGCTGACCTCCATTTTGAGCGGTCAGGCGACGATCGCCATTGAGAACGCCAAATTGTTCGGGGTCATCCAGACGAAGAACCGGGAGCTTGAGGGTTTTTATTTCGAGACGGTGAGCGCGCTGGCCCAGGCGATCGAGGTCAAGGACGTTTACACCGGCGGCCACGGCGATCGTCTGGTGGATCTGGCCGTCTCGATTGCGGATCGTCTCGGGGTGCCGCCGGAGGAAAAAATCTGGCTCAAGTACGCGGCCGCTTTGCATGATATCGGAAAGATCGGCGTGAAGGAAACGATCCTGACCAAGCCCGGCAAACTTACCCTTGAAGAGTACGAGGAAATGAAGACGCATCCGGCCAAAGGGGCCGATATCCTCAAAGAAGTAAAATTTCTGGCTCCGGTCGTGCCGATCGTCTATCATCATCAGGAACGGTACGATGGAAAAGGATATCCGGCAGGGTTGTCGGGTGACAAGATTCCGATCGGCTCCAGGATCGTCGCCGTGCTGGATGCGTTTGACGCCATGACGACCAACCGCCCTTATCGAAAAGGGCAGTCAACCGAGGTGGCTCTCAATGAACTTCGCCGCTATTCAGGGATTCAGTTTGATCCCCAGGTGGTGGAGGCCTTCCTTCAGGTGATGGCCGAAACTCCGCACATTCATACGGCCTAAACGTCCCTTTTCCACGCTGATCCCGCTCATAAAAGGAATCGTTCCCAGAACCGGCACGGAACAAAGTCTTGAAAGAACTTCCGGATTGGTTCTCTCCGCGAGGCTGCGTGATGCCCGGCCCGTGCGGTTGAGGATAATGCCCATCACGGTTGCTTCGGCCTGTTGCGCATATCGAACGGTCAGAAGCGTATGGTTCAAGGTTCCGAGCCGGGTATGCGCCACGATGATCAACGGCAGCTTCAGCCGGCGCGCCAGATCCATCACGGTTTCGGTCGGCGTGATCGGCGTCAGCAGACCGCCGATGCCTTCAACCACCATCACCTGATGTCGCGATGAGAGGCGCCGGTAGCTGTCTTCAATATGATCCAGATCGATGGTTTTGCCTTCATGTTCGGCGGCCACCAGCGGCGCCGCAGGAATTTTAAATCGGCAGAGACAGACCTGGTCGACCGGGTCATCGGCCCCGGAGGCCTGCAATAAGAAGCGGGCGTCGGTTGCGATCCGCTCTCCATTTCGAGAGGCGCAGCCGGTCTGGATCGGCTTCATCACGCCCACGTTCAGACCGTTTTTTCTGAACAGCGCGGCCAATCCGGCCGCCACGACCGTCTTGCCGACGCCGGTGTCGGTTCCGGTAATAAAAAAACCCGGAGGAATTCGGCCGGACATTAAACGATCCTGCTGTCAAGATTGAAGATCTGTCCGGATACCCCGGTCATCTTCGACAGGAAATAGACGAACTCGGCCACCTCGGTGATCGGGGGTGCGTGGCCCAGCAGGTTTTGCCGGTCCAGAGTCTGCTGTTGTTCGCTCGAGAGCGCCACCGTCATTCCGGTCGGCTGCAGTCCCGGGAAAACGATATTCAATTGAATATGGTGCGGAGCCCATTCAATGGCGATGGACCGGATCAGTCCGGTCAGGCCGGCCTTGGATGCGGCGTAATTCGACTGTCCGGCCCGTCCATGAACACCGGCAACTGAGCCGACAGCGACAACCCGGCCTTCCCGTTGCCGGATGAACGGCTCACCGACCGCTTTGAGACTGTTCCAGACGCCGGTCAGATTGGTGTCGAGGGTCGAATCCCATGCCTCCTCCGTGGTTCGCAGGAGCAGCGCATCCTTCCGTACGGCGGCATTCGCGATCAGGACATCCAGCCGGTCCCATCGTTTCAACGCAGCCTCGGTCATGGATTTCATCTCGGTGAGGGATCGAACATCGGCTTGAAACGGCATGGACTCCGCGCCGAGTCGCTCAAGATCATCGGCCAGTTTCGCGGCGGCCTCTTTGTTCCGGTGATAATGGACGACGATGCGGCATCCGGCCCTCCCGAACCGGTGCGCCATGGCCCGTCCCAGTCCGCCGGTCGCCCCCGTGATCATGATGACGCGCGGGTCCCGCATCGGTTATATCATTCCCATCGAGCGGCCGATTTTCCCGAGCGTCTCAAGCACGTAGTCCAGATCATCGCGGCTGTGCACGGCCATCACGGTTGTGCGGATGCGGCTGGTTCCTTTTGGAACCGTGGGCGGGCGGATCGCCGGGGCGAAGATGCCGTTCTCCAGAAGACGTTCCGAAAAGATCACGGCCGACCGGCTGTCGCCGACCATGATCGGAATGATCGGCGTCTCGCTGTTCATTATGTCAAAACCGAGAGACTTCAAGCCTTCGGCGTAGTAATTCCTGTTGCGCCAGAGATTTTTCCGGATTTCCGGCTCTTCCTCCATCACGTCGAACGCGGCCAGCGCCGCGGCCGTGACGGCCGGCGGGAGTGCGGTGGTGTAGATGAAGGTTTTGGCTTTGTTGATGAGATAATCGATCAAGAGCCGGCTTCCGGCCACGTAGGCGCCGAAGCATCCGAGGGCCTTCCCCAGCGTTCCCATCTGGATGACGCTCCGAGGTTCCAGGCCGAAATGCTCGACCGTGCCGCGACCTTCTTTCCCGATGATGCCCATGGCATGAGCGTCATCCACAAAAACGATCGCGCCGTGGCGCCGGGCGATTTCGACCAGCGCCGGCAATGGTGCGATATCGCCGTCCATGCTGAAGACACCGTCCGTCACGATGACGGCCGGCTGGTTCGCCGGACGTTTGGCCAGCAGACGGTCCAGTTGATCCGTATCGCCGTGATCATAGACCCGGAAGCGGCAGCCGCTCGCGCGGCAGCCGTCAATCAGGCTCGCGTGGCACAACCGGTCCGCGATCAGAAGACCTTCGGATGGAATGAGACAGGACAACGTTCCGAGATTGGCCATATAGCCCGTGCTGAAAACCAGGGCGGCTTCCGTTTGTTTGAAGCGTGCGATCCGTTCTTCAAGGGCTTCATAGGGGGGCGCGTTTCCCGAAATCAACCGGGAGGCCCCGCTGCCGAATCCGTATCGTCGGACGGCGGCCGCGGCGGCCGCTTTGACGCGGGGATGATCGGAAAGGCCCAGATAATTATTCGAGGCGAGAAGGATGACGGAACGCCCTTCGATCATCAAGCGGCCGGAGCGGCCCTGAGGGTCCGGTTCCACCCGACGGAGAGACCGGAACAGCCCGTCGGCCTTCAATTGTCGGATCGTATCTTGATGAAACGGAAAGTCCATTTCGGTTAGGGTTACAGCATATACTGCGCCCCGGTTCGTGTCAACATCGGCCCTTTGACTTTTCCGGTCGATTCAGCTATAACTACACGCTTCAAGACAGGAGAGCGGGGCGATGGCATACAAGATTCGGGTGGCGACAAGAAAAGAACAGCTCAAGAAACCGGATGAGTTCATCGGCATGGTGGATTGGCTGGGCGACAAAATCAGAACGCATGCAAAACGGGCCTGGATGATCGCGGGTATGGCGTTGATCATCGGCGCGGGGATCGGTGCGTACGGGTTCCATCAGGAACAGCAGAACAACCGCGCGGCCTCCCTGGAATATCTGGGGTTGCAGTATTATCGCCAGCAGGCTCCCGCCGATGAAAAGACCGCCGCGCCCTCCAAAGAGGAGAATGACAAAAAAGCGCTTGAACAGTTCCAGAAAATTCTTCAGGACTATCCTCGAACGCCGTCCGCTTTGATCGCGCCGTTCTATATGGGAAACGCTCATATGGATCAGAAGGATTTTGATTCCGCGATCTCATCCTATCGGGCGTTTCTCGAAAAAAATCCAAAGAACGATATTCTGGCCGGCATCACGTATCAGCGATTGGGGTATGCGTATCTGGCGAAAAACAGTCCGGAAGATGCCCGGCAGGCGTTTGAGTCGGTGTAGCGCCTGGCCGGTGCGCTGAACAAGGATCTGGCCGATTATGAACTGGGCCGGATTCACGAAGCCTCGGGCAAGAAGGACGAAGCCATCAAGTACTATCAGGAAATCGTCAAGCGGTATCCGGATTCGCTGTTTTTTGCCGATGCCCAGAAGTATCTGACCGCAATGGGGGTGGTGGAGACAAAACCGGTAGAGATCAAACCGACCGTGTCGGTATCACCCGCGGAGAAACCGGTCACCGTTGTTCCCGTGCCGCAGCAGAAACCGGCAGAGAAGAAATAGGCAGGATCAGAGATCTTTGGATTGGAAACCGAGCACCAGCTGGTCGCCCGGACGGATCATGCTTCGCTTGCCCATCCCGTTGTACTTTTTTAGATCGTGAATGCTCACGTTGAAGCTTTTCGAGATATCCCAGAGGGTATCTCCGTCCTTCACGCGGTAGAGGATCTTACTCCCATCGTCAGACGAATTTGACAGGTCTTGCTTCTCTAAAGCCGCCATCTGAATCGGCGGTTTTTTAAAAGCCAAGGCCATCTTGCGAGACGGTCGGGGTGACGATACGACAAGGCGGGGTTTGGGTTCCTGAGGAACGGCTTGAAGTTTTGGGATGAAGACCGAATCCCCCTCGCGGAGCAGATGTCCCTGGGGCAGGTGGTTGATCTCTCGGAGAACCGAGACGGATGTTCCAAACCGCCTGGCAACGGCGGCCAGGGTGTCATTCCGGCGGATGGTGTAGCGTGTTCCGATGATCTTCCGTTCATCCGGGATCTGGCTGTAAGCGTCCGTGAAGATTTGTTGCATTCCGACCGGCAGACGCAGAGTATAGTGTTCCATGTAGGGAGGCGTCAGTTCCGTTCGCAATTCCGGGTTCAAAATCTTGAGGTCTTCATAGGCGATTCCGGCGGCCTGGGCCATCACGCGAAGATCGGCCGAACCGGGTACGGATACCGTGTCATACCGCAGGGGCTCATGGTAGTCCAGTGTAAACCCGTATCGTTCCGGGTTCTTGGCGATGATGGTGGCGGCCATGAATTTCGGCACATAGCCCTTTGTCTCACGACGGATATACCGGGTTGAGCGAAGATCCCAGAAGTCGTCTGCTTTGGCCTTGATCAGGGCCCGCCCGATTTTTCCTTCTCCGGCATTATAACCGGCCATCGCCAGAGGCCAGGACCCAAACCGGTCGTAGAGATCTTTTAAGTACCGTGCGGCCGCCTCGGTTGATTTGATCGGATCACGCCGTTCATCAATCCAGTTGTCAATTCGAAGGCCGTACAGCCGTCCGGTCCCTTTAATGAATTGCCAGGCGCCCACCGCACGCGAGCGGGAATAAGCATACGGATTAAATCCGCTTTCGATCAACGCCACGAACACAAGATCTTCGGGCAGACCGTGTTCTTTGAAGATTCCACGCATAAGCGGGATGTATCGACCCGAACGCTCCAGCCACAATTTGAATTTGTCCCGGATCTCCGTCTGGAAATATTCGATATAATCCTCGACGCTTTCATTGCGGACGATCGGAACGTCATAAGTAATTTCATCGTCCTGATCAGTTGCCGGTTCGGTTGCGGCCTCGGCAACCGGATCACTGGGAGAATCAGTATAAAGGCCGTCCTGGGATTCGACGGCCGCGGTTTCCGGCTGGGCCGGTTCGTTCAACGATGACAAGGCCTCGTCACCCGATGGAGATGGAAACACGTTGTCCGCGGGTTCGGTCTCGGCCGATCCGGCGGCCGGGGTTGAGGACTGTGTCGCGTCGGGCTTGGTCTCGTTTACGGATCTTGTTTGATCCGGCGCGATAGGGGGTTCGGATGAAGCGCCGGATGAATCCGATTTTGGGTTTCCCAGAGTTGTTCGCATGATCGGTTGATGGGAGGAAGATTTTTTAAGTGTGGTTCTGTTCTGCTCATGGTTGGAAAGGGTGCTGCAGGAAATGAGGAAAAGCAAGCCAAGTGACAGAACGAATGGTTTGGAACGCTGTCGGGTCATGTACCGCCTTTCCGGCAAAGGCCGAATGATCGTCAACTGGGAAGATCCATGTCAGTGAAAAAACACTGGAAATCGTCTGATCTTACCCACTCTGATCGCCGATGTCAAGAAGTTTGCCCATATAGTTTGGTCGCAGACATATTCATACTACCGGATTTTTGCAAATTGTCAAATGAAACGGACTGTTTTTTGTGTGTTAACCGGATGATAATATTTTAGAATGCCGGAGGCCGTTCCATGAGACCGCTGTGTACTTCGTTTGTGTCAGTTGGACCGCCCTCTCGTATTCAAACGGGGTCAGCCCGGCCGGTTTTAACCGGATGCCGAGCGCCTTCTCGAATCCGGTCGCGATCTGCATCATGATCGTCTTGGGTGTCACCCGTGTCGGAATCAGATCATTGAGGCCGATGACCCGGCTTCGGGATTCCCGGATGATCTCTTCCCGACGGGTCTCGTCCGGGAAGCGGAAAAATTTGTAATAGGCCTCCGGATCAAAACCCAGCAAGAGGGACCCTTGTTGAAGCATTCCATCCTTCCATCGGCGCTGTGCGCTGCCGATGATCTTTCGGCCCTTGCAGGTGATCTCATACCAGGAGGCGGACATAAAACAAAGGGGCGAACGGCCGGTCTCTTTGGCGGGAGCCCGAACTGAATCCGCCTCCACGCCCAATCGGTGAAGTCCTTCGATGAAACCGCGGCTGATTTCAAGAAAACTGCCTCGAATGGTGCCGGGCAGTTCCGCACTGTCGGCTCCGGCCGCCACACAATACGTTAAATCGTTTCCGTGAAGTACAGCCCTTCCGCCGGTGATCCGCCGGACGATCTGAATTCCTTCTCTTTGACAGTGGTCTTGGTCAAGGTCGCGCTCGGCTTTCTGGAAATAGCCGAGCGTTAACGCCGGCCGGGTCCAGGTATAAAAACGAATCGTGGGCGGAACGAGGTCCTGTCGGCAGGATTCGGCGATCGCCTCATCCACGGCCATATTCCAGGCGGCCTCGCCCGGACGGTCCTCAATCATTCGCCACTCAGTCATGGTTGTTTCCCATTCGAAACGACGACACTCAATATATCGTTATATATCGTTGCTGTTTTCGTCTCCGGTTATTGTATAATACCTCCGGGTTCACTGCAAGCGGAGACCCGATCGTGCCCCCACCTAAAAATACGGAGAGAAGATCCAACCGAAGGCCGAAGATGCTTTCAGCCCGAGTGGTCGCGCGTTTTCTAATGGGGGGAACTTTGGAAGGAAACCTTGTCCTCTTTGATCCGACGACCGGAATTCTGAAGCTTCGAATCGGTTCTCAAAAACGCGAGATGGACTGCGCCGCGTTGAAAGCGATCTTCTTTCTGCGCCGGCCCGCTGCAGTTCCTCTGTCCGAATCTTACCTTAAACCGGGAGGCAAGAAGGTCTGCGTGACGTTTGCAGACGGTGAAAAAATCACCGGTTACAGTTACGGTCTTCGTCCGCTTCAGAAAGGATTTTATTTTTTTCCTGTTCATGCCGATGGTCGTAACGAGCGGATTTACGTGATCCGGAAGAACACGCTCCGGATCAAGACCGAAGAGAAATAGCCGCTATTTTGTATCGGAGAAAAAGATCCAAAAGAGCCCCGTTTCCAACTTGACAAGGGGGGTTGGTTGTGTTAGCGTAGCCCCGTTTTCATGACGCCGGTAAGCGGAACGCGCAACGCACGCCTTTATTAAAAATCCAAGGTGAAACAAGGAGAAAGTGGTTATGCGAAAGCGTTATCTTTTGGCTCCCGGGCCGACCCCGGTCCCTCCCGAAATTCTTCTGGCGATGGCCCACCCCGTTTTGCATCACCGCGCGCCCGAGTTCGTCGAAATTTTTGGGCAGGTGAGGGAAAATTTGAAATGGCTGTTCCAGACCCGGGAGGACGTGATTACGCTGGTCTCTAGCGGCACCGGTGGGATGGAGAGCGCCGTGTCCAATTTCCTTTCACCGGGAGACAAAGCGCTGGTGATCAACGGCGGAAAATTCGGCGAGCGCTGGCTGAAACTCTGCCAGGTTTACGGGGCCAAAGTGGAAGAGATTAAGGTTGAGTGGGGACACGCGGTCGATTCGCAGAAGGTGGCCCAGGCCTTGAAAAAGGATCCGACTATCAAGGCGGTCTATATCCAGGCCAGCGAATCGTCGACCGGTGTGGCGCATGACGTGAAGGCGCTCGGTCAGATCATCAAGCCGCTGGGGGAAACGATCCTGGTGGTGGATGCGGTCAGCGCGATGGGGGCGTTTGATCTCCAGACGGATGAATGGGGACTGGATGTGGTTGTGACGGGGTCGCAGAAAGCCTTGATGCTGCCGCCGGGTCTCGCATTCGTCAGCGTGAGTCAGAAGGCATGGCGATTGAGCGAGAAGGCGAAGAACACCAAGTTTTATTTCAACCTGAAAAAGGAACGGGACAGCCAGGCCAAAAATCAAACGGCTTATACGGCGGCCGTCTCCCTGATCGTCGGATTGCACGAGGTGCTCAAGCAACTCAAAGCCGAAGGCCTAGCCAATATTTTCGCGCGTCACAAGCAACTGGCCCATGCAATGCGGCAGGGGATGCTGGCGGCCGGCTTGACCCTTTTTCCGAAGGAATCGCCCAGCGATGCGCTGACGGCCGTGAATGCGCCGGAGGGCGTGGACGGTCAGGCGGTCTATAAAGTATTGCGTGAGAAGTACGGGATCACGGCGGCCGGAGGACAGGATCACCTGAAGGGGAAAATCTTCCGTATCGCCCATATGGGTTACGCCGATCTCTTTGATGTGATTATTGCGGTTTCGGCCGTCGAGATGGTGATCAAGGGATTGGGGTATCCGATCAAGATGGGCGAAGGGGTTCGAGCGGCCGAAGAACTTTTAATGAAGAAGTAAATTTTAAAGTCAACGCGGGGAGAAAACACGGTGAAGGTGCTCGTCAGCGACGCCCTGTCTGAAAAGGGCATCGAGATTATGAGAAAAATGGGTTTGGACGTAGAGGTCAAGACCAAACTCGGTCCGGATGAATTGCTGAAGGCCATTCCCGACTATGACGGGCTGGTCGTCCGAAGCGCCACGAAGGTGACCGAGAAAGTGATCAAGATCGCGACGCGTTTGAAAGTGATCGGCCGCGCCGGTTCCGGTCTGGATAATGTTGATCTTTCGGCCGCGACGAAACGCGGGATTGTGGTGATGAACACACCCGGCGGCAATACGGTGACGACGGCCGAACATACGATGGCCTTGATCTTTTCACTGGTTCGGATGGTCCCGCAGGCCACGGCCTCGATCAAGGCCGGCAAGTGGGAAAAAAATAAATTCATGGGAATGGAGCTCTACAACAAGACCCTTGGAATCATCGGAATCGGCCAGATCGGATCTTACGTGACAAAGCTGGCCCAGGGCGCCCAGATGCAGGTGATCGCATACGACCCTTATCTTTCGGAAGAAAATGCCAAAAAGATGGGTGTGGAATTGGTGGGGCTGAATGATCTCTACCGCCGATCGGATATCATCTCGGTGCATGTACCGATGACGGCCGAGACTAAATCGCTCATCAATGCCGAGGCGATTGGCAAGATGAAGGACGGTGTCCGGATCGTCAACTGTGCCCGCGGCGGAATCGTCAATGAGAAAGATCTTTTCGATGCCCTGGTCAAAGGCAAGGTGGCCGGCGCGGCGATGGATGTATTCGAGCAGGAGCCGGTGGACCCGAAAAATCCATTATTGACGCTCGATACTGTGATCTGTACACCGCATATCGGCGCTGCGACAAACGAGGCGCAGGAAAACGTGGCGCTGGCGATTGCGGAGCAGATCGCCGATTATCTGATCCGGGGTGTGGTCCGCGGCGCGGTGAATATTCCTTCCGTTCCGGCCGATCTTCTGCCCAAGATCCAGCCGTATCTGGCGCTGGCCGAGAAATTGGGAGCATTTCTGTCCCAGAGCCACGAGGGTGGGCCGGAGCAGTTGACGATTGAATACCGGGGTGAGGTGGCCAACCTGATGACCGCTCCGGTGACGGTGGCGGCCATTAAAGGCTTGTTGACGCCCATTCTAGAAGAGCCGGTTAATTACGTCAATGCCCCGATCGTGGCCAAGGAACGGGGGATCGAGATTAAAGAGATCAAGAGCGCGGAGGCCGGAGAGTTCACCAGTCTGGTGATCCTGAAAGTCAAGACCCGCTCGAGCAAGGCCTCCGTGTCCGGGACACTTTACAATCGGAAGGATTCCCGTATCGTGGAAATTGACGGGCTGTCGATGGAGGTGGTTCCGGAAGGCCAGATGCTCCTGATGATCAATGACGATCAGCCCGGGGTGATCGGCAATATCGGTCGGTTGTTGGGGGATAATCATGTCAATATTTCACGGATGCAATTAGGACGTGAACATGCCGGTGGCAAGGCCATCTCCGTCGTCGGCATCGATTCACCCGTGACTCCGGACTTGCTTGGAAAACTCAAGAAACTGCCTCATGTCTTGTCCGCCAAATTGATAAAACTGTAACCGGCTGACCGGGGATCGGTTCCGTTCCGGTTTAAGTCATGACCAAAATGAAAAACAGCAATCGCCCAATGTTGCCCAAGGGCATGGCGACCTTTCTTCCCGAGGCGGCTATTCACAAGCGGCATATCGAGGAGACGGTTCTGTCCGTTTTCCTGTCGTGGGGTTATCAGGAGGTTATTCCACCCATCTTTGAATACCTGGACGTCATCGCGCTCGGAATGGGGGAGGAGCTTCTCGAAAAAGGGTATAAATTCGTCGATCGGGGAAACGGCCGGTTGATGCTCCTCCGCCCGGATATCACCCCCCAGATAGCCCGAATGGCGGCTATGTTGATGGCCGATGTTCCCAAACCGCTGCGACTGTGCTACCGTGCGAATGTGTTCCGACACGAAGAGGAACATGCCGGCCGGGCCCGGGAACTCTTTCAGATCGGCGGCGAACTGATCGGGCTGGAAGGACCGGAAGCGGACGCGGAAGTGGTCGCCATTGCCGTCGAGTCTTTACGGAGCATCGGCCTGACGGATTTTAAAATCGCGCTGGGTCAGGTCGAGTTTTTCCGGGGCTTGATGAACGGCATCGGTCTGATTCCGGATCTGCAGAAGCAGGTTCATGGGGCCGTGGTGCGTAAGGATCGGTCCAAGCTGATCCAGGTTCTCAAGCAGGGGAACGTACCGGAAAACAAGGTCCGCCAGATTACGGCTATCCTTTCTCTATTCGGGCAGGAAGAGGTGATCGAGAAGGCATGGAGTCTGACGACGTTTCCTGCATGCCGGTCGGCGCTGATCCGTTTAAGGGAGGTTTCCCGTATCCTGGTTTCGGCCGGGTGGAAAGAGCATCTGTTAATTGATCTGGCCGAGATCCGCGGGTTTGATTATTATACCGGTATTATTTTCGAGGTGTTTGCCAAAGACCTGGGTGTGCCATTGGGCCGAGGGGGACGCTATGATTCCCTGATCGGGAAGTTCGGTTCGCCCTGCCCTTCGACCGGTTTTGCCCTTGACGTGGAGCAACTCCAGTGGGCCTGGCAGAAAACCGCCGGCGCGGTTCCGGACATTGCGGTGGATGTGCTGGTTTTGGAGACGCAGCGGGATATGATACGTCTCTTTAAGTTAGCCGGGAAGATTCGTGAAAAGGGCTGCCGCGTGATCCAGCACCTGGAGAAAATGGATGTCAAAGAGGCCTTGGCTAGAGCCAAACCGGCCGGAATCAAGAAGTTGCTAGTCTTGTTGAACGGCGAAAAGGGGCTTTTAATCGACTGCCGGACGGGCAAAGAGCAAAGCGGGAAGATTCCCGTTCTTCTCTCAAAATTAAAAAAATCGTTATCACCCTTGGAAACGTGATGTCTGTCATCGATTTTCCATCCCGAAAAAATACGGAAACCGAAACGCTCGGCAAAGTTCCGCCTCAGAATATTGAGGCGGAACAGGCTGTTTTAGGGGCGATTCTTATTGATAATCCTTCCGTCAACAAGGCGCTTGAAATCCTCAATCCGGATGATTTCTACCGCGATGCGCATCGTCGGATTTTCTCGGCCATCTTGGATCTCAATGAGCGGAACGAGGTCATCGATCTCATTACGTTAACTGATCATCTCCGTAATAAAAATGAGTTGGACGCGGTGGGAGGAGCGGCCTACCTGTCCTCCCTTGTGAACAGCATCCCGACCGCAGCCAATATCCGTCAGCATTCGCGGATCATTCATGAAAAGGCCATCTTGAGGAATTTGATCACGGTCGCCACGGACATCGTCGGCCAGGGCTACGAGGATAATGGCCGCGTAGATGAGCTCTTAGATTTCGCCGAGCGCAGTGTTTTCGGTATCGCCGAAAAGAAATTGAAACCCTCTTTCGTGCTGGTGAAAGAGATCATCAAAGGCAGCTTCGAAACGATCGAGCGATTGTATGAGAAAAAAGAACGCGTAACAGGGGTGGCAACCGGTTATACGGAATTGGACGACATGACATCTGGTTTGCAGCCGTCGGATCTGATTGTGATTGCGGGCCGGCCTTCGATGGGTAAAACAGCCTTGGCGCTTGGCATCGCACAGCATGCCGGGATCAATGAGCGCAGGACGGCTGCCATCTTTAGTCTGGAAATGTCCAAAGAACAATTGGTGATGCGGATGCTCTGTTCCGAGGCCCGAGTGGATGCTCATAAATTGCGATCCGGCTATCTGGGCCGTGCCGACTGGCCGAAGTTGACGACGGCTGCCGGGAGGATCGCCGAAGCCCATATCTTTATCGATGACACGGCCGCGATTTCGGTTCTTGAAATGCGAGCCAAGGCGCGGCGACTGAAAGCCGAGCACGGGCTTGATCTCATCATTGTGGATTACCTTCAACTCATGCGAGGTCGCGGTGATGCCGACAATCGAGAACAGGAGATATCCGATATTTCCCGCTCGCTCAAAGCATTGGCTAAAGAACTCCAGTTGCCTGTGATTGCCCTGTCTCAATTGTCTCGTGCCGTCGAAAACAGAACGGATAAGCGGCCCGTTTTAGCCGATTTGAGGGAGTCCGGGGCGATTGAACAGGATGCCGATGTTGTGATATTCATCTACCGGGATGAAGTGTATCATCCTGAGAGTGATCAAAAAGGGATTGCCGAGATCATGATCAGCAAACAACGAAACGGACCCACAGGGAATAAACAATTAACCTTTATAGACCAGTTTACGCGGTTTGAGAATCTTTCAAAAGCCCACGAAGAAACGGAAGAGTTCTAATCAGGACTTGGAAAGGCCATCCGCGGATTTAAGATGGCATGCCAGGCCCCGGCAAGATCACCGTGACCTCCCTCCCAAAGGCGATTGAGGCGTTTAAAAAATTGAAAATCCTTCTCCACTCTTCTTTTTGATCTAAATATTAGTCCGGTTTCCTTGACATCTAAAAGGTCTCGTGTTTTAATGAATGTATGCTTGTTTTTATCCATGTAAGGAGGGTTTGGGGAGCCTTGCGCGATTTACAAAAAAATTTCCGCCCATGAAAATCTGAGTATGATGAGATCAATAGTAAAACGGTCTGTTTTTATTTCCCTCGCCTGGGGATTAATCTCCTGTTCCACGCTCAACATGGGGAACACAAAATCGGTAGACCATAACTCCGTCTTTACCGCGACCCATCCGGTTTCGGTAAAAGACCCACGGGCTTATTACTACTTTCTTCGAGCCTACTCGGCTGAATTGGATAATGATGGAGATGAAGCGCTCAAAGAGTATTTATCCGCCCTCCGATATGATAGTCAATCCGTCTTGCTTCTGACATCGGCAGCGTCCCTGATGATAAAAAAGGGCGATATTGCTGGAGCAACCACCTATATTCAATCTGCGCTCCGTTTTGATCCCGAAAATATTCAAACGCTGATATTTACGGGAGGGCTCTATTCCAGTCGGGGGCAATATCGGCAGGCCCTTGAGGTTTATGACCGCGTGATCAAGCTGGATCCGACGCAGATCGAGGCTTATTTGAGCGAGGGGAGCTTGTATGCGAACCAACAGCAATTTGAAAAAGCAATCACAGTTATAAAAAAGGGCATTGAGATCGACCCGTCTTCCCCCTATGGTTATTACTATCTGGGAAGGATCAGCGCCGATCAAAAGAAATATTCGGAGGCGATCAAGGCGTATGATAAGGCGATTGCTTTTGCACCGGGATTCGAATCCGCCTATATGGGTTTGGGAGCGGTTTACGAGGCTCAGGGGGATATTGATGGAGCCCGCCGGATCTATCGCCGGGTTCTGGAGGAAGTAAACCCGCATAGCCATGAAGTGCGGTACCGCCTTGTACAACTGCACCTTCAGCAGAAGTCGTACGAAGCGGCCTTGGCCGTCATCGATGAAATACTGGTCGATGATCCGGATGATATCGAGGCCCACCTGCGAAAGGGGCTGATCTATTCGGAGCAAAAGGAGTATAAAAAGGCGATCGACGAACTTAAAGTGGTTACGATCGCCCACCCCGATGAATTAAAGGTCCGGGATTATCTGGCATATCTTTATGAGGAAATCAAGGATGATCAATTAGCTGTCCAAGAATATCGGGCCATCCTAGACATGGATCCAAATTACGTGGACGCCCACCAGCATTTGGGCAATCTTTTCAATCGCATGAAAAATACAACCGAGGCGATCGATCATCTCACTCGCGCAATGGTCTTGGACCCAAAACGTTCACAGACCTATTTGCTTCTGGGGTTGACTTATTACCGGTCGGGAAAGTACGAGCAAGCCGTGGACGTTTTTAAGCGCGGAATCTTGAACGACCCGAAGAACCCGGAACTGTATTTCAACATCGGTGCCGTGTATGACAAGATGAATCAGTTGAATGATCTTGTTGCTGCAATGGAAGAAACGATCCGTTTAGATCCAAAGCATGCCAATGCATTGAACTACCTGGGCTATACCTACGTGGACCGAGGAATTAAATTGCCGGAAGCGATCGATCTGATCAATCGCGCGTTAAGGGTCAAGCCGGATGATGGTTATTATATTGATAGCCTGGGATGGGCCTATTACAAAATGGGAAAGATTGATGAAGCGCTGACTCAGCTCAAACACGCCGTTGCATTGGTCCCGGATGACGCGGTGATTGAAGAACATCTCGGTGAAATCTACATAAAGAAATCACTGCTGCGGGAGGCCAAAGAAGCTTGGTTGAAGTCCTTGGAACTGGACCCTGAAAATAAGAAGCTGGCCGACCGATACCAAACAGCCGGTTTTGGAGATCCGGACAAAGAGGAACGGATCCAAAAAGCGCGTCTGCGTGATTCGCGATCCCTGTCTTCAGAGATTGAAAGGGATCGCAAAACGATTACTGAACGAACCCCGTCTTTTGTCCACTGAGTTTTCTAATCCAAGCCCATCTGCTGAGCCACCACAAAGTGACGTAATTTGTCAGTTCTGTCCCAAAGATTGTCAGCGCATATAATTATTACTGGTTTATTTCGTAATTAATATATAAAACTCATTGATATTATGTGTTTTTCAGTTTGTGCGTTCTGTTCATAACCTGGCATAGATACTGCAGTTTAACTCTGGCAACTGCAACAAAAACTCTCACAGGAGGTGCACCATGTTAAAGTACATGCATAGTAGAAAAGGTTTCACCTTGATTGAGCTGATGATCGTGGTGGCCATTATCGGTATCTTGGCGGCCATCGCGATACCTCAGTACATCAAGTACATCAAACGGTCCCGTACCAGCAACGGCGTGGAGCATACTCGGATGATCTGTAATGCCGTGACGGACTGGAGTTCCGCGCCGAACATGTCGGACGGGGACATGGTAACGTATCCGCCGTTTCCGACGAGCACGAAAGGTAAGGACACGAAAACCTTCCTTCAACACTTTCCGTCCGAGGGCGACTGGATGACGAACGGCGATCAGTACTACACTTTCACCGTTGATGTTGTGACGAATCCGAGCGACCCGATCATAACTGCCTCGGCGCGCTCCGGAGCCGCGGATCCGGCCCTGTATGGGACTACGGTCCAAGCGGGCGGGGTGAGTGTCGTTCTAGTTGCACCGAACAATAGCCTCTCCGGCTGCAAGGCAAACGTGGAAGCGATCTCAACCGCCTACTAAGGAATGTTGAGTCTATGCTTGATTGCGTACCCCCGTCCTCAATCGATGACGGGGGTACGCATCTTTATCTTGTTAAGGAGATGAGAATAAAGGATGCCGATACTGAAAGAAAGGGGTTTTACACTGATCGAGCTGATGGTCGTGGTGGCCATTATCGGTATCTTGGCGGCCATCGCAATTCCTCAGTACATCAAGTACATCAAACGGTCTCGAACTGCCAATGCTGTGGATCATACCCACATGATCTGTAATGCCGTGACTGACTGGGCATCGTCGCCCAATATGGCGGATGGCGATATCGTTACTTATCCGCCCGAGCCCGTGACGATCGCAGGGAGGGATGGAAAAGCTTTTCAGGACCATTTTCCGGCCGAGGCGGGGTGGCTTTTAAATGGCGATCAATATTACACCTATGCGGGTGTCGATGTAGTCAATCTTAGAAATCCTATTGTCAAGGCTGTGGCGAGGAACGGGATGGGTGATTCGGCTGTATACGGCGCCATGGTTCAGGCCGGAGGAAGCAGTACTGTATTGGCGCCACCCAACGATAATCTGGGCAGTTGCAGATCAAATGTCGAGATTGTTTCAACTTCCTATTAAATGAGCCTTGCCGAGACCATCGGGAGTGGTGAACCATTATTATTGCAAAACTGCATCGAGGGCGAACAATGATAAAAACATTGCTGAGGGAAAGAGGTTTTACGCTGGTTGAATTGATGGTGGTCGTTGCGATTATTGCCGTTCTGGCAGCGATTGCCGTGCCGATCTATACGAATTATATCTACCGCGGCAAGCAGGTCGAGGCGAAAACGCTTCTGATGACGATCAAGGTGGAAGAGGAACAATACCATGCAGAAAACAGTTGCTACGCGACCGACATTGCCAATCTGATTCAATCCAACACGTTATTGAAAAACAATAATGTCTACTCCTCGAGCGCTAATCCGCCCCCCCTCCCCATCAAAGGAACTAATACGACCCCCTGTAATGGAGCCGGTTTATCAAATGATTTTCAGGCGGTCGTAACCGGTACGCTCGCAAGTAAACATGCGGTGGACAGGTGGGCCGTTTCAGACTTGATCCCTGCGCCGGTGCATTGTGACGGGCGTGCGACATATACCGCTGATCAGAAAGCTGCCTGCGCGGGCGGATCAACCACCGAAATGGAATATTAAGGTATTCTCTTCCTATTCTAGAAGCTAAGATTCAATCGTCCGCTGTATGAGGGGACCTTCGAGAAATCGGCTTCGGCGACAAAACTGATCACAAAGAAGCTGAGCTTGACCCCCAAAAAACCTTTCGTCTCATTCAAGTTGGCCTGCTTAAGATCAATTAAATCACTTGTTTCCTTGCTTGAAATCCAAACCTCCCCGATGCCGGCGTAAGGGGTGATGAACGCAAAACCTTTGCTGATTGAAATATCGGCGCCGTAGACATGCAGGTCGAGATCATTTACACCCACCAGCTTTGTGTAATCCCCCCGAATCGCCACGGCGGGCGTGACCAGCGTTCCTTTAAGAAAGGCCCATTTCAGCTCGCCTCCGACCAACCCAATATTCGAACCAGGGGCTTTGGCATAGGTCAGTCCGACATCAAAGCCCAGCGGAAGACCTTTTTGCGCATGGATTTTTGGAAATAAAATATAGCTGGGTGGTTTTTTACCGCCAATAGCATCAATCCAGAACTGTTCTTTTGCGTCAATGTGAACTGCGGTTACCTCGACACCAACATCAAATCCCAATAAACCAAGCGGGGCTGCCGGAGACAGCGGGGTATAGCTGATTGCCAGTCCGACCTGTCTGCTGAGATCGTCGAACTCTTTTTGTACTTGCGGAAACTTAGAGATGTCAATATCAGTACCGGCAAATGCGGGACTTGAGATGGCGATCAACAAGCTCACGATCATCGCGGACGTCATTCTTCGCATCATTAACAACCTCCTCGTGATTTGTTTTTCTATGAGGTCAAAGTAAAAAGAGATTCTTCATGGTAAAACGGGTTTTTATTAAAAAAAGCACTTGACAAATACAAAGCTTACGATTACAATTCAACATTTACGCTGGCTTTTAATCACGCTCGTTTACAGGCTAATCCGACAGACATCTAATCAACGAGAACAGCCAAGTCGAAGCAATATTGGATAATAACTAACACATAATTTAAAAATTGTAAAGTGTTTTTGCTTTATCCGATTTCGCTTTTTACTTTCGCTGATAATAGGAGTTACATGTCTGTTGCGGGCCTTCACTCGGCGTTTCGCAGCCGGGTATTGCAGCCAATATGTCCAGCATGCAGGTTCGCCACCGTAACTCAGTCGGTAGAGTAGCTGATTTGTAATCAGCCTGTCGGGGGTTCAATTCCCTCCGGTGGCTCCAAAAAGACCGGGTCGGTGATTTTTGTGCGGGGAGGTACCCAAGCGGACAACGGGAACAGACTGTA
>JACQFA010000047.1 GCA_016200255.1 Nitrospirota bacterium
GCCGGCACCTTTGGATGACGACTGTCGCTTTTCGCAGAGACCTTGCGGATGATACCGTTCTGTTGCAGTTTGCAAAGATGGTCGCCACGCCGGAGACGCTCAAGATGCTTTATATCCTGACGATGGCCGACGTCACGGCCGTCGGGCCGGGTACCCTCACGGCATGGAAGAGGGATCTGTTATCGGAACTATTTACAAAGACGCTGGAAATTTTGACGGGTGAAGCGGTTATCCTGGCCGAAGAAGAAAAAGTGAAGCGCATCCGTGAATTGATTCATTCCCGGCTGCAGGATCTCTATGATTCGAGTTGGCTGGAGGGACAATGTTCCGCGATGACGCCTCGTTATCTTGTTGCGACTCCGCCGGAACGGATCATCCTGGACCTCAAACGGGTTCATGACCTTCTACCGAAAAGCGTGAGGGCGTATGCCGCAAACGACGTTGAACGGAACTTGACCGAGTACAGCGTTTACACGTTTGATGACATCACGCCCGGAATTTTCTACAAGATCACCTCCGTTCTGGCGGCCAAAGGTCTTCAGATTCTGAACGCGACGATCACCACCTGGTCGAATAATGTCGTGGTGGATACCTTCCAAGTGCAAGACCCCGATTATTCCGGGCCGCCGGCCCCCTATCGTCTTAAAGATGTTCAGGACACGATTGCTCTTGTTCTCCTGGGTGAAAGAGAGTTGGAACACCCGGCGCATGCCGATGCCAGGATCCGGACGGCTTCTCCCATTTTTCCACGGACGGCCCCGGTTCAGATCGAGCTCGATAACAGCACGTCCGAAAAATACACCATCATTGAGGTGTTCGCTCCCGATCGCACCGGGTTGTTGTCCGTGATCGCCCAGTCCATCTTTGTGCTTGGCCTGTCCATTCAGGCGGCTAAAGTGGCGACCCATTTGGATCAGATCGTGGATATCTTTCACGTGGTGGACCAGGCTGGACAAAAGATAGCGGATCCTGATAGAATCCGGCATCTTAAAGCGACCTTGACGCAGGATATCGGCCGGTTTTTGGAAACCTCCCGGGTTCAATGACGACCCCGGGAAAAGGGTGGATAGATTCGCGAGCCCTTGGGGTTGATGGAGACCCTGAACCGATCTTGAATTTTATGTAACCATGATCATCCACAGGAGGAAATTTTCATGAATGTGAAAGAAGTTTTGGAGTTTGCCAAAAAGAATCGTATTGAAGCGGTTGATTTGAAGTTTGTGGATTTTCCAGGGACGTGGCAGCATTTTACCATTCCGGTCGAAGAAATGACCGAGGCTCTTTTTAAAGAAGGCTCCGGCTTCGACGGCTCGTCCATTCGAGGATGGCAGGCGATCAACAACAGCGACATGCTGGTGATTCCCGATCCGAGTACGGCCATCATCGATCCGTTCTGCCAGGCGCCGACCCTGAGCATGGTCTGTGATATTCTGGATCAGATCACGCAGGAATCCTACAGCCGTGATCCGCGGTATATCGCCAAGAAAGCCGAGTCCTATCTTTTGAAGAGTAAGATCGGCGATGTGGCCTACTTCGGTCCGGAAGCGGAATTTTTTATCTTTGACGGGGCGCGTTTTGATCAGAATTCGCACAGCGGGTATTACTTCATCGAATCGGACGAAGGAATCTGGAATGCCGGAAAAGAGGGCGGCAATCTGGGATACAAGCCCCGTCATAAAGAAGGCTACTTCCCGGTTGCCCCAACGGACAGCCAGCAGGATGTCCGCACCGAAATGATTCTCGAAATGAAAAAGGCCGGTATTCAGGTCGAAAAACATCATCATGAGGTCGCGACGGCCGGGCAGGCCGAGATCGATGTTCGATTCAATTCGCTCGTCCGGATGGCCGACACGATGCTGCTGTACAAATATATCGTGAAAAACGTGGCCAAGCGGCACGGGAAGACGGTGACCTTCATGCCGAAGCCGCTCTTCGGCGACAACGGAACCGGGATGCATACCCATCAGTCCATCTGGAAAGAGGGGAAGCCGCTTTTCGCCGGAAAGGAATATGCCGGAATGAGCAAGCTCTGCCTGAATTACATCGGCGGCATCCTGAAACATGCCCCGGCCCTTGCGGCCTTGACCAACCCGACCACGAACTCCTACAAGCGGCTCACGCCGGGTTTTGAGGCCCCGGTCTTTTTGGCTTATTCCAGCCGGAACCGTTCGGCCTCGGTACGAATCCCGATGTACTCGGCTAATCCAAAGGCCAAGCGGATCGAGGTCCGATTCCCGGATCCAGCCTGCAACCCGTACCTGAGTTTTGCGGCGATGTTGATGGCCGGACTCGACGGAATCGAAAACAAAATCGAGCCCGGAAAGCCCATGGACAAGGATCTATACGACCTGGAACCTGAAGAGGCCGCCAAGATTCCGACCATGCCAGGGAGTCTGGATGATGCCCTGGACAATCTGGAGAAGGATCACAACTTCCTGTTGAAAGGCGGGGTCTTTACGAAAGACGTGATCGAGACCTGGATCAGTTACAAGCGCGAAAAGGAAGTGGATCCGATGCGGCTGAGGCCCCATCCGTATGAATTCTTCCTCTACTACGATGTTTAATCGCCGGTGAGGAAAATGCAGTTCCGGCCTTGAACGGCTGAAACATTGTCAGATCAAATCCCCTGGAACAATCCCGGTTCCAGGGGATTTTTTGTTTGACAAAACACCTTGTATCTTATATAGTTACAAAGCTGTATAAAGATTTTCCCACGGCAATTTGGGCCGGTTTAATAAAGACAACCGAAAGAACTGTTATGACGACCGAGTTTCAGTTCAACTCAATTGACGAAGCCGTTCAGGCGATCAAGGACGGCCGGATGATTATCCTGGTGGACGACGAGGACCGCGAGAACGAGGGGGACCTTGTCATGGCGGCCGAGAAGGCCAGTCCCGAGGCGATTAATTTTATGGCCAAACATGGGCGCGGTTTGATCTGCCTGACACTGACACCGTAGCGGGTGGACGAACTGCAGCTTCCACCGATGGTCACCGAGAATACGGCTACCTTTGGAACGGCTTTTACGATTTCAATTGATGCGCGAGAAGGCGTCAGCACAGGAATCTCGGCGTCGGACCGGGCGAAAACCATTTTGGCCGCGATTCATCCCAGGACGAAGCCGTCTGACTTGGCCCGTCCGGGGCATATCTTTCCCCTCAAGGCCCAGAAGGGCGGGGTCTTGAAACGGGCCGGCCAGACGGAAGGATCCGTGGATCTGACCCGACTGGCCGGTCTCTGCCCGGCTGGCGTGCTTTGTGAGATCATGAATGAGGACGGCAGCATGTCGCGCGTTCCCCAGCTCATGGAGTTTGCGGAACAACACCAACTCAAGATCGTGACGGTCAAGGACCTCATCGAGCACCGAATGCAGCGGGAATCGCTTGTCCGTCGGATCAGCGAAGCGATGCTTCCGTCCCAGTATGGCGAGTTCAAACTGATCGCATTTGAAAACGAGATTGATCAAGGCATTCATATCGCCCTGGTCAAGGGCACGCTCAGCGGCGAAGCGCCCATTATGGTTCGAGTGCATTCGGGATGTTTGACGGGCGATGTGTTCGGATCAAGACGGTGCGATTGCGGCGAGCAGCTCCATCGCGCCCTGGAGATGATCGAGCAGGCAGGGCAGGGGGTGCTGCTGTATCTGAATCAAGAGGGCCGCGGGATCGGCCTCTTAAACAAGATCAAGGCCTACGGTCTTCAAGATACGGGGATGGACACGGTTCAGGCGAATCTTGAGCTTGGATTCAAGCCGGACCTCCGTGACTACGGAATCGGGGCGCAGATCCTGGTGAATCTCGGTCTGCGCAAAATCCGCCTGATCACGAATAACCCCCGTAAAATTGTCGGCGTGGAGGGATACGGACTCACCGTGGTTGAGCGTGTGCCGATCGAGATGCAGCCGCATGATCGGAATGTGCGATACCTCAGGACCAAAAAACAGAAACTCGGCCATCTTCTCGACAAGGTCTGACAGACGAAACGACAAAAAGGAAGAACCGGTCCGAGTCATGATGGCCAAGATTCATGAAGGAAACCTCAAAGGAAATCGTCATCGCTTTGGGGTGGTGGTCAGCAAGTTCAACGGCAGGGTGACGGAAAAACTTCTGGAAGGCGCCCTGGCTGTTTTGAAGGAACACGCAGTGCAGGACGAGGATATCAAAATCGCCAAAGTCCCGGGCGCCTTTGAAATACCACTGACGGCCAAACGGCTGGCGCAATCGGGCACCGTTCATGCCGTGATCTGTCTGGGCGCCGTGATTCGAGGAGAAACCCCCCACTTTGAGTATATCAGCCAGGCGGTGAGTCAGGGGATCACGCAGGTGATGTTGGAGACGGGTGTCCCGATCAGTTTCGGTGTTCTGACCACCGATACGGTTCAGCAGGCGATGCAGCGGGCCGATCGTAAACGGTACGATCGAGGCGGGGACGCGGCCAAGACGGCCCTTGAGATGGTCGGTCTACTGAAAAACTTAAAGCAAAGAAATCCTGTTTAAGACAGCCATCAAGCTCTGCCTGGGCTGTCAACATCATAACGCTCTTTGAGAATCGGATGGGTTTTCGACGGAAATCAAGAGAACTGGCGCTCCAGATGCTCTTTCAACTGGACGTCAATAAAGACGGACCGAATTGGCGAAAACAATTCTGGGAGCTTCATCCCTCGCCGCCGGACATCAAGACCTTTTCCGAACAACTGGTGGACGGGGTTCTCGAGGACCAAGAAGAGATCGATCGTCTGATCCAAAAGCATGCGCTGAACTGGACGCTCAGCCGGATGTCCATCATTGACCGGAATATTCTTCGATGTGCTGTCTATGAACTGCTGAGGTTGTCGGATATTCCGGCCAAGGTGACCATGAACGAGGCGATCGAGATCGCGAAGCGGTATTCGGATGAGGAATCCGGTGCGTTCGTGAACGGCATTTTGGATCATATCGTCAAGGAAGAGTTCTTCGTAAAAAAGGAGTGATTGAACGGGGTCGGTTCAACTGCCATGTCGCCGGTAAAGGTCATTGCACAAAAAGCAACAAAGCTTCATGCGGAGGCTCTCGTCGCGGGTTTTTTCAGAGACGACCGTCCGTTGACCGGACTGTCCGCCGAGATCGATTGGATTCATAACGGCATCATTTCCCATCTGATTCTTCACGGCAAGATTCACGGAGACTTGAGGGAGACAACGCTGCTGGCCACGCAACGAAAATTGCACACAAGCAAGATTCTCCTCATCGGTCTTGGAAAAAAGGACCGGCTGACCCCCAAGACCCTTCAAGAGATTTACTTCCACATCCGGCAAACCCTTTCTCAGCTTCATGTTAAAGATTATGTGGTTGAATGGTTCGGCCCGGCCGTCCCGGCGGTTGAAGAGGCGAAGGTCGTCGAGGCGGTTTTGACGAGTCTGGGTGCGGATCCGGGCCGTTCCGTTGAGATGACGCTCCTGGTTCCGGATGAAGATAAGGCGCAACGGATTCGACAGCGCATGCAGGGCGCGGGTGGGGACGCATGATCGACCGGTATACCTTGCCCGAAATGAAGGCGGTTTGGGAGCCCCGGCATAAACTGGAAACATGGCTCCGGGTTGAATCGCTGGTCTGCGAGGCGCTGGCCCGCCGAGGGGATATCCCCAAGGAGGCTGTCACGATCATCCGCAAAAAGGCCAGGATTGATATCAAGCGGATGGCCGAACTTGAGCAGGTCGTCAAACATGATGTGATCGCTTTTCTGACCATGCTGACAGAGCAGGTGGGGCCGGAGGGCCGGTTTATTCACTTGGGCCTGACGTCCTCCGATGTTCTGGATACGTCGCTGGCCATCTTGATGCAGGAAGCCGCGGATTTGATTGTCGGGGGCCTGGAGCGTTTGAGGGACGTGCTTCGACGACGCGCGATGGAGTTTAAAAAAACCGTGATGGTGGGCCGGTCTCATGGCATTCACGGCGAACCGATCACGTTTGGGTTCAAGCTCGCTCTTTGGTATACGGAAACCCAGAGGAACCTGGAGCGGATGCGACAGGCCAGGGAGACGGTCCGGTACGGAAAATTATCGGGCGCGATGGGAACCTATGCCCATCTTCATCCGTCCGTGGAGGAGTACGTTTGTCGGAAATGCGGGTTAAGGCCGGCGCCGATTTCGAACCAGATTATTCAACGGGACCGTCATGCCCATTACCTGACGACCCTGGCGCTGATCGCCAGCAGCGTGGATAAATTTGCGACCGAGATCCGGCATCTTCAACGAACCGAGGTTTTGGAGGTTGAGGAGTTCTTCTCAAAGGGACAGAAGGGATCCTCGGCGATGCCCCACAAACGAAATCCGATCGGCGCCGAAAATCTGTCCGGACTGGCCCGAATTGTTCGATCGAACGCCCTGGCCGCGATGGAGGATGTGGCCTTGTGGCATGAACGCGACATCAGTCATTCATCGGTCGAACGGGTGATCATTCCGGACAGTACGATCCTGGTTGATTATCTTCTGAACCGATTGACGGACATGATCGAATCCTTGCTGGTCTATCCTGAAAATATGAAGGCCAATCTGGAGCGGACGGGCGGCCTGATTTATTCCCAGCGAATCCTTCTGGAACTGGCCAAGCGGGGCGCCCGGCGCGAAGAGGCCTACGAGGCGGTGCAACGGCTGGCCATGGGTTCCGGACGCGGGAAGGGACGGTTCATCGATAAAATCAAGTCGGATCGTTTTATCCGGAACTATTTGAAGCCTCAGGAACTTGAGGATTGTTTTGAGCCGGAGTATTATTTACGGCATCTTGACGTAATTTATAAGCGGGTTTTTTCATGAGAGCTAAAGTTTATGTCACCCTTAAAAACGGCATCTTGGATCCCCAGGGCAAGGCGGTGCAGCAATCGCTTCACCACCTGGGTTACCCGGCGATCAAGGATGTCCGCCTGGGTAAATATATCGAGATTGAACTATCATCGATGCCTCTTGAGGATGCGAGGAAGCAGATCGACGAGATGTGCCGTAAACTGTTGGCCAATACGGTGATTGAGAATTTCCGGTTTGAGGTAGAGTAAGGCAGCCGTCAGGCTTCGCCTGGGGATGCCGCGGGGTCTCGGGGCATCGGAGGAGCAACGGCACCGCACGGGCCCCAGATATAAATGAAGAGGATAAAGGCGTATGAGTCTTGAAGGGCGATTAGAAGATCTGGGATTAAGCGATATCTTTCAGATCATCAGCCTGAGCAAACGCTCCGGCGTTCTCACCCTCATCCGCAAGGAGGGAACGGGGCGGCTAGTCTTTAATCTAGGACAGGTCATTTATGCGACGTCGGACACCCGAAGCCGTCTTGGCTACACGCTGGTCAAGAAGGGTATTATCACGAACGATGATCTTGAATATGTGCTGCGGATTCAAAAAGGCCGCGGATCCATGAAGCCGATCGGAACCCTTTTGATGGAAATGGGGGCCGTTGAACATGAGGTGCTGGAGCGCGAGATCCGAGAACATATCATCCTGATCGTTAAAGATTTGTTGAGCTGGAACACCGGCTCGTTTCATTTTGAACTTGGACCCAAGATGGATGACGATGTGGTCCTTCAGGTGGGGCTGAATACCGAATTCTTATTATTGGAAGGCGCCCGGCTTCAGGATGAAGAACAGAAGATGAAAACGGAGCCTCCCCCTGTTAAAGCGGCGCCGCCTGCGGCTCAAACGGCAACGGATGAGCTCGAGAAAACCCAGGTTGCTTACTCCCACCGTTTGGCTGGAACAAGTTCACCGGGTCATCGGGTTAATTCCGGGTCGTTGGAAGACGCGTTGTCAACCTCATTGCCCGCACCCTCGCCCGGATTAGGAAACAGCCGGAAAGATCTGACCCTGCTTACGTCCATGATTGCAGAGTTGTCGGGGCCGTCCAGCAGCAGCGAGATCACACTTTTGGTTTTGCGGTTCGCAAGCGAGATGATGAACCGTGCCGTGATCCTTCTGGTTCGCAAAGATGACATCGTGGGCCTCGGCCAGTTCGGCCTGGTTTTGCCGGAAGGCTCTCCGCAGGAACGGGTTCGTTCAATTCGCATTCCGTTGTCGGAACCCTCGGTTTTCAAAGAGGTGATCGATAAGAGGACGTTGTATAGAAGTCAGTTGCCGCAATCCAAATGGCATCAGTATTTTGTGGATCAACTTGGAAAGGAATGGCCGGTGGAGGTCTTCGTCGCTCCGCTGATCTGCGAAGGGCGCGTGATTGCGATTCTCTACGGCGATAATATTCCCAACAAGGAAAAAATCGGCGACACGGAGGGCTTGGAAGCCTTCATTAAAGTGACGGGATTCGCATTCGGCAAGGCGTTGCTCGAACGGAAACTCCTCGATACACAGTCGTCCAAATCGTAGCGGCGGATCATATCTAAGAGCCGAAAGGGAGAGCGGAATGCCGAAAAAGATTCTTGTGGTTGAGGATTCTGCCACGATGCGGTCGTTAATCGCCTCCACGGTTGAAGAATTAACCGGATACGAAACCGTTGAAGCCGGAAGCGGTTTTGAAGCCCTCAAAGCGCTCCCCGCACACCGGTTCGATCTGATCATCACGGACATCAATATGCCGGACATCAATGGATTGGAGATCATTCATTTCGTCAAAAACAATGCCTCATATAAAAACATTCCGATGATCATCGTCACAACGGAACAGGGTGAAGAGGACCGGAAAAAAGGACTGGCGCTCGGAGCGTCGGAATACGTCACCAAGCCTTTCGATCCGGAGCGACTCAAGGCGATCGTGAAACGGGTCACCAAAGGATAGCGAGGTCAAGAGGTCCACCCATGCCCAAGAAAGAAGAGTCTCTCAAGGAATTTGTGGCGGAAGCCGAAGAGATCATCGAAGGACTGAATCAGAACCTTCTCGCGATGGAGGCCACCGAGGATAAATCCGCGGTGCGTCCGGATATCCTGAACGCGATCTTCCGTGCGGCCCACACCTTGAAAGGCATGTCCGGGATGGTGGGCCTGAAAAAAGTCTCGGAGGTCAGCCATCGGCTTGAAGACATGTTGGACAGTCTTCGGATGGGGAAACTCCACTTAAGCCAGCCGGTGATGGATACCTTGTTCAAGGGAATGGATCTGGTCCGCAATCTGATTGCCTCCGTGAATTTAGGCCGGGGCGAAGAGGCCGAAACCGCGCCGATGCTGAAACAAATTCAGCAGGTCATGACTGGCGGAGGCGAGGCGCAGTCATCGGACGGCATGAAGGGAATCGATGCCAATCTCCTCAAGGTTTTGACGGAATATGAAACCCACCGGTTGAATGAGAATATCCGATTGAATCACAATCTTTTTGAACTGACCGCGCGGTTCAAACTCGAAACGTTTGATAAGGATCTGGTCAAATTGAACGGTCAATTGCAATCCTCCGGCGAGATTATTACGACGTTGCCCAGCCCCGGAATGTCCCCCGAAGCGGGCATCGTCTTTAAGCTGATTCTCGGAACCAAAACCGATCTTGGAACTCTCCAAACACAGTTTTCTCAGGAACAACTTGAGATCAGGGTGATCGGCCCCAACGCGGGCAAAAAATCAGTCGAGGTGATCGCGTCGTCGACAGCTCCGGAAGACGAAAAGGCCGCCGGATCGATTCGAAGCATCACACCAACGGTTCGCGTGGATATCGGCAAACTGGATTTGTTGTTAAACATCGTGGGTGAGCTGGTTTTGAATAAAGCGGTGATCGGGCAGATCGGAAAAGAAATGCTCCGGAATCATGGTTTTACCGCGGAAGGCATGGAACTCCAAAAAGCGTACCAGGCCCTGGACCGTCGCGTCGGAGAGTTGCAAGAGGGTCTGGTTGAAATTCGGATGATCCCGATCGGACAGGTATTCGACCGGTTGATACGGGTCGTCCGCAAACTGTCTCGGGAGCTCGGCAAGGAGGTAGATCTTCAGATTTCCGGAGAGGAAACGAAACTGGACAAATCCATGATCGAGGAAATCGCGGATCCCTTGATGCACCTGATTCGCAATTCCCTGGATCACGGAATCGAGTCGAAAGCGGAGCGGCGCAAGGCCGGAAAACCGGAGACCGGGATTATCAACCTCCGTGCCATACAAAAAGGAAATAATGTGGTGATCGAGGTTGAAGACGACGGGATGGGCGTTGATCTGGCGAAGGTCTATAAAAAGGGGCTTGATCGGGGCCTGCTGGATAAAAACAAGGAGTATGATCAACAGGAATTGATCAATGTCTTGTTCGCGCCCGGTTTCAGCACCGCAGAGGCGGTTACGGAACTGTCCGGCCGCGGTGTGGGACTGGACGTCGTGGCCAAAAATATCAGCAAGCTCAGCGGTATGGTAGACGTCGAAACGGAAGTGGGAAAGGGAACCAAATTTTCGATCACCCTCCCCATCACGTTGGTAATTATCAAGGCGCTGGTGGTCCGCGTGGGTGACGAGATATATGCCATTCCCTTGAATTCCGTTTCGGAAAGCCTCATGATACAACAGACCGATATCCGAACCGTCGAGCGTCGTGAAGTAATACAGCTCCGGGATCATACGCTTGCGTTGTTGAGAATTAAAGAGGTCTTTCAGCTTTCAACGGGAGAAGCAAAGGGCGCCCGTCTCTACGTGATCGTGGTCGGACTGGCGGAGAAACGCCTTGGGCTAGTTGTGGATGCCATTGAAGGTCAGCAGGAGATCGTCATCAAATCGCTGGGCGAGATGCTTCGAGACACGCCGGGCATTGCCGGGGCGACCGAGATGGGCAATCGGAAGACGATTCTGGTCCTGGATGTGGCGGCCTTGATCGAGGAGGCGACAAAGGTTCAGGCCGTTGGAAAAACCGCCAGTCCTGAACTGAAAAAGAAGGCAGTGCCGCCGGCTGTGGGATGATCGGCCGGAAAACGGTTCAGTTCCGATTCGAACGAACTACCAAACAACACGGGGCGACCTTCTGGTCGCCCCGCGCATTTTCTTGTGTTGTTCAGGCCTCGATTAAAAATCCACGACGGCTTGAAGGAGATAGCCGTTATTTTTTAGGTGCGGTGTTTGCTTTTCGGAATTGAACTGATACTCTGATCGAATAACCATATGCGCGTACGGTGAATAGTTCAGCCCGAACGAAGTCTCGGTCATCTCATTTTTTGAAATACCCGTGTCGGGATCGAGAGAATCATACCGGACGACCGGTTCCAAGTAATTTAGCCCGTTTTGGTTGAAGCCGACCCGATAAGAGGCCTGGACATAGTAACTCTTGGAATTGACCGTCACATTTCCCGGGAAGTCCGCCTTCCGTTTAACATATTCGCTGCGCAGAAGGACCCCCGCCATCCGGAATTCCGCATCCACACCGGTTAGAGAAAAGTCAAGATTTTCAGGCGCCCCTTTGCTGCTGTATCGCCCACCACCCCAGGACCCACCGAGTTCCACCGTACCGGCACCCAAATCAACCGGCACGCTGATCCGGCCGACAATGTCTTTGCTTGAATTATTATCCCGGTTTTGGCGAGATTGTTCGGATAGTAAATCGGACGCCAGTAGTGGCATGCCATTTTTATCGACATCTCCGGGGCCATTAACCAAGGCAATGTCGTAGGTGAAACCGACCGGCCTGGGTTTGATCTGTCCATAGGCATTGATGCCCACCTCGGTCCATTCATTAAATAAAAGAGCGTCGGCCATTAAGGGTCGGCTGACGAGCTTTCGTGTCGGTGCCTGATAGTCCCGAAGGTCAAGCCCGAAGGGAGAATAAAACTTGCCCAGACGGACCGAGAGATAATCTTCGGCCAGTCCCCAGTCGATGAAGGCACGGTCGAGGTTGATCTCTCCTCCGCCGTGCTCATACTCGACCTCGCCGAAGATGGTTACATTCTGCCGGACTTTTGCAATGGCGTTGAAATAAAAATTGTGAAGATCGAAGGTCGACGTCCCCGGAGCCCCGACTTCGTTGCCCGATGGCCCGTCCTTCTGAAAATCCATAAACTCGAGAGAGATGAATCCGTGAAACTCGGCGAATGAGTCAGGACTCCCGTACTGAAGCCCCTTTACGCCCATCACTTGGGCATAGCCAGTCCATGGGAAAAAACAGGTAATAACCAAACCTATTACCAGGAACCGGAAGACGGTAAAAATAGCCATAAGTGTCCTCCCCTGAAGGTTAGAGTCTTCATTGAAATCGGTCAGCCGTGACCAACAGACATTATATATAATCCAAATTGATCGTTTCGTCAAATTATTTATAGAGGTAATCGCATGCCTCCTGATGCTTTTTTATAGAGTGGATAGAAATTAGGAAATGGATCCCGCGAACCCACAATTCTGTGAGATGTGCTACACTTCATCTGGAGGTATTACTACCATGTCAAGACTGAATACAGAACCATTCGGCACGGCTGAGGTTTGTCGCCAGGTCGGTATTTCCTTGAGGCAATTGGAATATTGGATCCTGATCGGCATCGTCACTCCCTGCCTGGAGCAACATGGCCTAAAGTTCTTCAAACGATTTAATGAGCTGGATATCGAGATATTAAAACAGGTCAGGCTGTTAACGGATGAGGGTTTTCTGGTCAGCCGGGCGCTTGATAAAGTCAGGAAAGAACATCCTGATCTGTTTGGTGAGAAGTAGCATACCGCTTTGATTTATATGCTTTTCATTGACAAATTAATCGTTCTGGGGTAGAGTGCCCTCTAAGTTTGGAATCGTTGTACATTCGAGGTTTCCATCTCTATGGGAATGAGCGTGTTGATTGTAGACGATTCGAAGGAAACCCGCCGGGAGATTATCCAAACTCTTCGCAAAGACGAATCAATCAAATTCGTCTTTGAAGCCAACAACGGTTTGGAGGCCCTTCGATTGATCCAGGATGCAAAGGTGGATCTCATTCTGACCGATCTGATCATGCCGGAAATGGATGGATTCAAATTAATCGAAACGATTCGGAGTGACGAGCGCTTTAACGATGTCCCCGTGATCCTTTTGACCGTCCGTTCCAATCTTGAGGATCGCGTGAAAGGACTGGAGTTGGGGGCCTGGGACTTTCTGGTCAAACCGGTCCATCCGGTCGAGCTCAACGCGCGCGTCAGGGCGATGTTGCGGTTAAAAGATCTCCAGGATAAACTGAAAGTTCGGGTGCGTCAACTCGAACGATTATCCATTGTCGATGAACTCACGGGGTTGTATAATAAAAAATACCTTATCGAGTTTCTGCGACGTGAAATCAATCGAAGCAAGCGATTCGGTTTCATGTTGTCCTGCATCATGATGGACGTGGACCACTTTAAGAAGATCAACGATTCCCATGGCCACCTGCGCGGCGACCGGGTATTGAAAGAATTGGGCAAATTGGTCGGCGATGCGCTCCGAAGCTATGATTTCGCGGCCCGATACGGCGGTGATGAATTCACAGTGGTTCTTCCTCAACAAAATAATCCGGATGGCGCAAAGGATCTGGCCGACCGGATACGAAAGACGATCGAGAATCATACCTTTAGCAAAGTCGCATCGAACCGCCCGCTACGCATTACTGTGAGCATGGGAATCGCCACGCTCATTCCCGAAAACAACCACGATTACGAGGTGCCCCTCGAACGCGCAGATACGGCTCTCTACAAAGCCAAGTCCCTGGGCCGTAACTGTATCGTTGTGGTATGAAAAATGATATGACAAAGAAGCCGACGTCAAAACGGGCACGGGTTTCAAGGAAGACCTCAACGATAAAAAGAACGGCGGCTTCCTCGACGGATGAAAAACCGGCGAGACTCAAAAAGGATGCGGCGGCGGAAATTTCTTTAAAGGAAACCCCGACTGAAAACGTGACCCGGGAAACGACCGAGTCTGTGACGAAACAATCTCCGGCGGATGGAATGACGATGACGGCTTTGCCGGAATCATCTCCAAGTCCTCCGCGTGCGGCCGGTGCTCAAGAGCCGAACAAAACACCGGAGGGTGCGCTGCCCGAAATCGAAGAAGTCCTGGAGCTTTTGGCGTTTCGATTGGCGGATGAAGAGTACGCCGTTGATATTTTAATGATCAGAGAGATTATCCGTATGATGGAAATTACACAGGTCCCACGGCGACCGGCCTTCATTAAAGGGATTGTTTCGCTCAGAGGCATGATCATTCCCGTCTTTGATTTACGGACGCGTCTTGGGCTGACGGAGTCTCCCCCCGGCCGCAGTTCAAGAATCCTGGTGGTCGGATTGGATAGAGGGCTGGTCGGTGTGATCGCCGATAGCGTGAGCGATGTGGTCAAGGTTAAGCTGAGTCATATCGAGCCGCCGCCGGCCGTCAGAGGCGGATCGTCATCCGCGCATTTGAAAGGCGTCACTCGCCTGGACGGACGCCTATTGATTCTGTTGGACCTTGAAAAAACGGTTACATTGGAATAGCACAAGACTGGGTTGTGGGTCGCATAGATAAAGGAGGGTGAAAATATGCTGATACATTGGCGAAATCTTCTTTTTTTAACGGCGGCTATTTTTCTCGGAGCCCGGGATGTTTGGGCCCAGGCCTATCGAAATACGGTACAGGTTCCTCCGGTCGAGGTGTACCAATCCATGCTGAATTTTGTGGATCGGAAAGACTATGCCAAAGTGACCGGTTCTTTGAATACCCTTGCGCCGATTGTAAATCATATTTCGGCTAAGTTTACGGACAATCCCACCGAGGGGATCAAAAAGGCCGTTGATAGAGGAAATCCGGATGATATCCTGTTAAGCGTGCATACACTGATTGTTTTAGATGTTAAGGATCTCCTGGACGAGGCGCTGAAGCAAATCGAACAGTCGCCGGATGCGTCCAAAACCTTGGTCAAGACCGCCCGCCTGAACTATGAACTCTTGTCGTCTTACGCGCAGAAGAAGGATTTTGGAGCCGATCAAAAGATCAAGAAGGATTTTGCGGAGTCTTTCCGGCTTCTGGGATCCGAATCGGTTTCCTCGGCCGATAAGGCCCGAACCAATTCGGATCAACTCAAACGGCTGTGGGTCGAGATTACCAATGACCTTGCCAAGATCTTTCCCGTAAAAGGATCTTAAATAAGGACGGAACGAACGCTCGGGCCTTGAGCCGGTCTGCATATGCAATGATTGGAGGAAGCAATGTTACAGCTGCCGAAGATGAAAGGGGGGCAATACGGTCTGCGCATTAAATTCATTGCGTTGATCAGTTTGCTTTTGATCGTATCCGGTACGGGCCTTGGATGGTTTTTCATCGATCGCACCAAGTCATCCCTTGAAGAAGAACTGAAACGTCGGGGCCTCTCTTTGGCCAAAAACTTGGCTTATAACAGCACGTACGGGGTCTCGATCGAGGACACCGGTGTTCTGGACCGATTCGTGAAGGGGATCGTAGGGGAGTCCGATGTGGCCTACGTGATGATCTTGGATCCCCGAGGGAAAGTCCTGGCAC
>JACQFA010000015.1 GCA_016200255.1 Nitrospirota bacterium
CGATATCCAATGTCGAGTCGATCGAAATCTACCGGGGAAGCTCGCCGATCGTATTCGGCCAAACGGGTATCGGCGGCATTGTAAACATCAAAACCAAATCGGCCGGGGGAACAAGGAGTTTATCCGCACAGGCTCAATACGGTTCATTTGATACGTACCGTTTGAATGCCTTGATTTCGGATAAGCCGGGTCGGTTGGATTATGTGATCGGCATGGATGAGTCCGCCAGCAAAAATGACTTCAAGTTTATTGACAATAACGGCACTCAGTATAATCCTTCGGATGATGTGGTTATAAGAAGGTTGAATAATCAGTTCAGATCCTTAAATTTTGTTGCGAAGGTCGGTTATGACTTTAAGCCGAATACAAGGGTCGGCATTTATCATAATTTCTTGAATACCGATAAAGGCGTTCCCGGGCTTGGATCGTTTCAATCCCTCCACGCCGATCTTAAAACAGAGGAATTACGAACCGGCCTTAAACTCGATCAACGGTCTGTTTTAATCCCCGAACTTGATCTCCATTGGGATGTTCACCATATCTATAAAATGGAGGCGTTTCAAGACCGGTTGGGTGAAATTGGCCTCGGCAACCAGGACAATGAAAACGTCACGGAAGGGTATGAGGCCGTTTTAAATCCGGATTATCTTCTGGGTGGAAATCAATTGTTGAAGGGGTCGCTCCGTGTGAAGGTCGAGCGATTTGCCCCGTTCGACCGGTTACAACAGACCGAGACAGCCACCAGCAGGCGACAAACTGTTTCTGCGGGACTCGAGGACAGGATCGTTTTGGGGAACGACAGGTTCTTCCTCGTGCCGGGTTTTTCGTATGATGTGACTGACAATACGTTTCATGGAGAGAGCTTCCTGACAACGATCGGTCAGGATACCGCCCAGCCGGGCCGGCAGCGGTTTTTGACCCGTCAAGTTGGAACGCTTTATCGGGTCACGGATCAGATCGAAGCCCGGGCCAACATCGGACGATATTTTCGGCCGCCCAACTTTTTTGAACTGTTCGGCGATCGGGGCGGGACCGTGGGTAATCCCGATCTGTTGCCGGAGGAGGGCCTCAACAGGGACGCCGGCTTCAAATACACAAGGCGATTTTCTTCCTTCATTAAAGAGCTGGAATTACAGGCGGCTTATTTTGACAACCAGGTCGAAAACCTGATCCTGTTCATCCAGACCTCTCAACGCACCTCGAAACCGGAGAACATCGGGCGGGCTGGGATCACGGGTGAGGAACTGGTCGGAAGGATGCAACTGGGCGATCATTTTAAAATCAGCGGCAACTATACTCATCAACGCGCCGTGAATCGAAGCAACATCCCCAGCCAGGCGGGCAAGATATTGCCCGGCCGCCCCCTCCACGAGTTCTCCGGAAAAACAGAGTTCTTCACAAACCGGTGGTCGCTCTTTTACAGTTATGATTTCACTGCCCAGAATTTTTTGGATCAGGCGAATCAACTGCCGACAAGGTCAAGGAGCGTCCATAATGCCGGAATTTCCTCGCGGCTCACCAAATTCGTCTCCATGACTTTTGAGATTAAAAATCTAAACGACAGCACCATCGAGGATATTTTTGGATTTCCATTGCCCGGAAGATCCTATTTTTTAACCATCAACTGTAACATATAGAGAAAGGAGTTTTCGATGAGAGGTCGACATCTGAACATTTTGGGCGGCGTTTTTATCATGTTTGGTTTACTGGCGTGGGGCTGTGCAAATAACAACAATGACCATCCGGCCGCCGGCCCGGCCGTCGGGTTCGTCGTCACGACGGATTTCAGCGTCGGCAACCTGTCCACCTTTACCACAACGACGCCAAGGACCGCCACGACAAATATCCTGGGTTCAACGGGGATCTATTCCGACTCAGTGATCAGGGCCTTCGGCAATCGAGTCTTTATTATACAGAGATTGGGGTCGAATTCCATCCTGGTGATCGACCCTAACAATCCCGGAACGCCATTGGCAAACTACACCGCCAACGATCCTGGACCGAATACCCAGCAATCGAATCCCAAGGATATGGCATTTGTCAGTTCTTCCAAGGCCTATATCAGCCGTTATGAATTAAACACGGTCCTGATCGTGAACCCCTTGACGGGAGAACGGCTTGGAACGGTTGATCTAACCCCGTTTGCGGACAGTGACGGCATCGTGGAAATGGGCCGGATGGTGATCGTCAACGGCAAGCTTTATGTCGCCTTACAGCGGGTGGACCGAAACAATGGCTTTACAGCATCAAACGACAGCTACGTTATTGTGATCGATGTGACAACGGATCAAGTCGTCGATGTTGATCCGAATACGCCGGGGGTCCAACCCATTGTTCTTAAGGGACGCAATCCCACGGATCTTGTTTACCTGCCCTCAACCGATCGAATCTATTTGGCCGATACGGGGACTTACATTACAAGCGATGCCTTTGGAGGGATCGAGGCCGTCAATCCAAACACAAATGCTACGGAGGGGATCATCATTTCCGACGATACATTGGGCGGCGCCATCGGTGTCTTCGGTGTTCTCTCCAACACCATCGGATATGCCACGGTCTTTGACCAAAATTTTAATAATTTTGTTGTGCCGTTCAATCTTTCCACACAGCAGGCAGGCACGCCGTTGACGGGCATCGGATCAGGATACATTCCCGGTCTGGCTTTTGATAAAAATGGTTTTCTGTATGTTGCGGATCGTGATGCCACGCATCCAGGCATTCAGGTCTTTGATACAAACACAAACGTGAAGGTCGAGGGCCCGATCGATACGGGCCTTCCGCCTTTTGAGATGGTCTTTGTGAACCTTTAAATGAACCATGATTTGATCGGCATGAAATGAATCCGTGGCAACTGGGAACAGCCTTCGCACTGGACCTGATATTAGGAGACCCAAAATGGCTTCCCCATCCGGTGCGAGTCATCGGTCGGAGCGTGACGGTTCTGGAGCCGGCCCTCCGCCGGTGGGCTGCCTCTCGCCTCGGAGAGCGGTGGGCCGGAGTCCTCTTAACGATCACGGTCGTGCTTTCCGCTTATGGAATTGCCTGGCTGTTGATCGCGTTGACGGCAATGATTCATCCGGTTTTGGCAATGGCCATTACGATTTATCTCGCTTTTACCGTCCTGGCCGTCCGGTCGTTGGGGGATGAAGCCCGGGGTGTTTTAGACCGGCTCCGGGGGTCGGATCTCGTTTCGGCCCGGCAATGGTTATCGCGAATTGTCGGCCGTGAAACGGATCAGTTGTCCCAAGACGGCGTGATACGAGCCACGGTGGAGACCGTTGCCGAAAACACCTCGGATGGCGTTGTGGCGCCGTTATTCTATCTCGCGCTGGGCGGGGTTCCTTTGGCGATGGCGTACAAGGCGATCAACACGCTTGATTCCATGGTGGGTTATCCTATTCCGCCCTATCGTGAGTTCGGATGGGCCTCGGCCCGGCTGGATGATCTGGCGAACTATTTGCCGGCCCGGATCACAGGGTTGTTAATGGTCCTGGGGGCCGGCCTGCTGTTCGGACAGGCCCGGCCGGCATGGAAAATCATGCGAAGAGACGGGCGAAAACATGACAGCCCCAACGCCGGCATCCCGGAGGCGGCTGCGGCCGGCGCCCTCGGTATCCAGTTGGGCGGACCCAGCCGGCATAGCGGATTGGTCAAGGAGAAGCCGTGGCTTAGCGATGCTGTAAACGATATCCAGGCGAATCATATCGCACAGGTGATCCGCCTCATGAGAACCGTTTCCTTCATGATGCTGATCCTGTGTCTGATGGCGCTCTCGGTTTTTTGAGATGGTGACTGTTCCATGAACCAGGAACACGGTGGACAAATTTTCGAGTTTGCCCGGCAACAGGGCTGCCGAATCGGCGAGGTAACCGATTTCAGCGCCAGCATCAATCCTCTTGGAATGTCCCCGATGGCCGTCCGAGCGGTTCAGGAAAACCTTCCCTTGCTTGTCCATTATCCGGATCGGAATTGTACCGAACTTCGAAAAGCTCTGGCGGGACGGCATGATCTTAACATTGATCAGATACTTATCGGCAATGGATCGACGGAACTGATTCATCTCCTTCCCAAAGCTTTGAGGCTGGAACGGGTTCTCATCCCCGTGCCGAGCTTTTCCGAGTATGAGGCCGCTACGGTTCTCGCAGACTGCGAGAGCCAGTTCCTGCCACTTCGTGAGGAGAACCATTTCAAGGTTCGGCCGGCCGATCTCATTCAGGCGATTCAGCGGGGCGCTGACGCCGTCTTTCTCTGCAATCCTAATAATCCAACGGGCCAACTGCTTCACCCGGACGAACTGATGCCGGTTATTCGAGCGGCGAATGAGAGAGGGGTCAGAGTGATCTTGGATGAGGCCTTTATTGATTATGCCGAGCATGCCTCGTTGATCCGCGAAACAGAACGATACGAAAACCTGATCGTTCTCCGGAGCTTTACAAAATTTTATGCGATGCCGGGCCTCCGTATTGGATATCTTGTCGGGAATGAAGCGGCCACCGCGGATCTTGAAAAGTCCAAGCCGCCCTGGTCGGTCAATCATCTTGCGATGGTGGCCGCAACTGCCAGCCTGATGGACGAGTCGTACATTGAGGAAAGCCGTCGGTTGATCGAAACTGAGCGGGTTTATTTATCAGAAGCTCTTTCGGAGATTCCCGGTGTGACGGTATTTCCCTCTTCCGCCAACTATCTGCTGCTCAAACTTTCCGAGGATTTGTTTCAGATGAACGTTGTTGAAAGAAATCTGGCACGCGAAAAAATTCTGGTGAGAAATTGCGGCTCGTTCCGGGGGCTCGGAGAATGGTACATCCGGGTTGCAGTCAAGTCACGCGCCGATAACGAAAGGCTGATTCGGCTGCTGGATGGCGTCTGCTCAAAACAGAGGACGGGAACCTTCCCATGAATCGCCTGACCCTGATCCTGGGCGGTGCGCGTTCCGGTAAAAGCCGGTTTGCGATGGAGCACGGTAAGACGTCAGGCGTCTCAAAATATTATATCGCCACCGCTCAAGCCCTGGATGCAGAGATGATCCGGCGTATTAAAGAACATCGGCGGCAACGTCCTTCCGATTGGACGACGATCGAGGAGCCTCTGAATCTTTCGGAAGCCTTGCAATCAGTTCAGGGGAAGGCCGATATAGCGGTGATTGACTGTTTGACGCTTTGGTTGTCGAATCTGCTCATCAAGACGAACGGGGATGAGAAGAAAATGGAGGCTGAAATCGATCGGTTCATTCGTGTGGCGACCCGTCTGGATCTGTCGGTGGTGGCGGTTTCAAACGAAGTGGGACTTGGAATCGTCCCTGCCGATCCGATGTCTCGTCTCTTCAGAGACATGGCCGGCATCCTTCATCAACGCTTCGCCGAAGCATGCCACGAAGTTTATTGGATGACGGCCGGCATCGCCGTCAAAATCAAAGGAGACCGTAATGCAGACATTGCAAACCGTGTTGGATAAGATACGGCCGCTCGATTCCGAATGGCGGAACATCACACAGAAACATCTGGACCAGCTGACCAAACCGCCCGGAAGCCTCGGCCGGTTGGAAGAGTTGGCGGCCTGGTATGTTCAGGTAACGGGAAAGTTTCCGCCCCGGCCGCCGAAGAAAGCAATCTTCACCTTTGCGGCGGATCACGGCGTGGTGGAGGAGGGAGTGAGCGCCTATCCCAAGGCGGTCACGGCTCAGATGGTCTATAACTTTCTTCGCGGCGGCGCGGCCATCAATGTCCTGGCTCGGCACGTGGGGGCCGAGGTCCGGGTCGTGGATATCGGGGTTGATCATGATTTTGAGAACCTGCCCGGTTTGCTCCACCACAAGGTTTCAAGAGGGACCCGGAACATGGCCCGGGGGCCGGCCATGACCGAGGAGGAGGCTCGAAGGGCCGTCGGGGTCGGATGTCAACTTGCCGAAGAGGCGGTGCGGGAAGGCGTGGGTCTTTTAGCGACCGGCGATATGGGCATCGGCAACACGACAGCCAGCAGCGCCATCACGGCTACTATGACCGGAAAACCGGTTTCGGAAGTAACCGGCCGGGGGACCGGCATTGGTGATCAAATCTTGAAACATAAGCAGGCCGTCATCGAGCAGGCGATCCGGATCAACCGGCCGGATATCAAGGATCCCCTGGACGTGCTCGCCAAACTGGGCGGGCTTGAGATCGCCGGGATCACCGGCCTCATTTTAGGCGCAGCCGCTCACCGGATTCCGGTTGTGCTTGACGGATTCATTTCGACCGCCGCAGCCTTGATCGCCATGGCTCTAAAACCTGAAACGAAAAACTGTCTTCTCGCGGCCCATCAATCCGTCGAACCGGGTCATCGAATCGCCTTAACCGCTTTGGGCCTCCATCCGGTTCTGGATCTGAACATGCGATTGGGGGAAGGCACCGGAGCGGCACTCGGCATGGGTATGGTGGAAGCCGCCATCCGGATCCTGACCGAGATGGCTACCTTTGAGCAGGCGGGTGTGTCGGGGAAGGAAGCGAAGTGATCCAGAGAAACAAATCCCTCATGATCCAGGGGACGGGGGCGAACGTCGGGAAGAGCATCATGACGACGGCGCTCTGCCGGATTTTTTTAGAGGACGGTCTTCGGGTGGCGCCGTTTAAGGCGCAGAATATGGCGCTCAATGCCTATGTGACGCGGGACGGTCTTGAGATGAGCCGTGCCCAGGCCCTTCAGGCGGCGGCCTGTCGCCTGGAACCCGATGTCCGGATGAACCCCATTCTGATCAAGCCGACCACCGACCATGCGTCACAGGTTATTGTGATGGGGAAGGCGATGCCGCTCCTGACCTGGGCGGAATATACCGAGTTGAAACCAACGCTTAGGCCGATTGTTCAAGAGGCCTATGCATCGCTCGCCTCCGAGTATGATGTCATCCTTCTGGAGGGGGCGGGAAGCCCGGCGGAGATCAATTTGATGGAGCATGATATCGTCAACATGGCGGCGGCGGAGATGGCCGATGCGCCTGTCCTGCTGGTCGGAGACATCGACGCCGGTGGGGTCTTTGCGAGTCTGGTGGGAACCCTGGCCCTCCTTCCGCAGGAGAGGGCGGATCGGATCAAGGGATTTATCTTAAACAAATTTCGAGGTGATCACGCAATCCTGGCACCCGGACTGGATAAAATCAAAGAGATCACGGGGAGACCGGTTGTGGGAGTGATCCCTTACCTGGAGGGGCTTCTCCTTCCCGAAGAGGACTCGGTCGGCTTCAAGACCGGCCGGACGCCCCTCTTTAAAAAGAAGGAAACGGGGGAGGTTTCTTGCCGCATCGCTATCCTCGATCTCCCCAAGGTGAGTAACTTTACCGACTTCGATCCGCTTTGTGTGGAGCCCGATGTCGAGATAGCGATCATCCGTCCATGGGATTTACTGGGGGATCCCCTGAAAAAGAACGGTCTGGCGCCCGATGTCGTGATCCTTCCCGGCTCGAAGAATGTCGCCGGGGATCTCCAACATCTGCGCGTCCACCGTTTTGATCGGGCGCTCCATGATTTTGTTTCGGGAGGAGGGTGGGTGGTCGGGATCTGCGGGGGGCTTCAGATGCTGGGCGATTCGGTCGAAGATCCTCATGGCATTGAAAGCGAACGGCCGTGGGTCCCCGGTCTCGGCCTTCTCAAGCTAAAGACGGTCCTTAAACGGGAGAAGATATTGAGGCCGGTTGCGGCTCTCCACCTGATCAGCGGTTTGACCGTGCGGGGATTTGAGATGCATCACGGCCGGACGGAGGCCAACAGCGGGCGGCCCTCTTTTGTAGAAGAGCCCTCCGGCGCAATCCCTCTGGGATGGGCTAATGAATCAGGTCAGGTCTGGGGGACCTATCTTCATGGCGTTTTTGACGACGATGCATTCCGCCGCTGGTTTATTGACCAGGTCAGGGAAAAGAAGGGGCTGCCGCCGCTCAAGAAGATTCAGGTGACGTATGACGTCGAGGCGATGATTCAGCGGCTGGCCGGTGTTGTTCGGAAAAAACTCGACCTGCGTGCCGTCTATCGAATGATAGGCTTGTCGCCATGGCGATAAAGAATATGACATCTAAAGATATTTTTCTCCTCATCGGGCATGGCAGCCGGGATCCGGAAGGGAATCAGGAATTTTTGGAAATGGTTCGGCAATTGAGGCAAAAGATCCCAAATCAGCAGATCGATGCCGCCTTCATGGAGCTGGCCGAACCCGATATCAAGACGGTGCTCGACCGCTATGCCGATCCCATTCCTAAGAGTGTCTGGATCCTGCCGGTCCTTTTTTTCGCCGCGGGGCACTCCAAGGTCGAGATCCCTGAGATGATCCGGGAGGCCCGGAGGCGGCTCCCCCACGTCGCGTTTCATTACGGCGCTCCGCTCGGCCTCCACCCGATCCTGCTTAAGATGGTCCATGAACGGGTCACGGCGGCAGAATCAACCGTTTCCCCCCGCCCCAGAGGGGAGACGGCGATCCTCCTGATCGGTCGCGGCAGTTCCGATCCCGATGCCAATGGCGATATGCAAAAAATCTCCCGACTTTATTGGGAGCAGCAACGTTATGAATGGGTGGAGACCTGCTTCATCGGGGTGACCCAACCCGATCTTCCCAAAGGGATTGAACGCTGTATTCGATTGGGAGCCCAACGGATTATCGCCATTCCTTATTTTATCTTTACCGGCGTGTTGATCAAACGGATTCATCGCGTCATTTCGGAGAAGCGGGTTGAATGTCCCGACGTTGAGATCATCGTAGGGGATTACCTGGGACGGCATCCTGCTTTATTGACGCTGGTCGAGGAACGTTTCAGGGCCGTTCAAGAGGGACCGGTCTTGATGAATTGCGATCTCTGCAAGTACCGTTTCCCTGACCTGATTCCTCCGCCTCATCTTCCGCTGCTTCATCCTGGAGGAGAAAGGAGGTCGGATGTTTCCTAAAATCGTCGATCCGGAGAAAATTGAAGCGGAAAGTTTCAGGATCATCGAAGAGGAAATCGGCCCTCATTCCTTTTCGGAGCCGGAGTTTCAGGTGGTCAGAAGGGTCATCCATGCCTCGGCCGATTTTGAGTTTGCGAAGAGCCTCCGCTTTCATCCGGAGGCGATTGCAAGCGGGATCGAGGCGCTGCGAAGAGGCGGATCGGTGGTGGCCGATGTGGAGATGATTCAGGCGGGAATCAGCAAGGCCGGCTTAAAACCCTTCGGTGGAACGGTCCATTGCTTTATCTCCGATGAAGATGTCATCACCGAGGCAAAGGCCCTTGGCGTCACGAGGGCGATCTGCTCCATGCGGAAGGCGGTGAAAACAGGAGCGGCCGTTTACGCGATCGGAAACGCCCCGACCGCCTTGTTCGAATTGATCCGTCTGGTCCAAGAAGGAAAGGTTTCTCCGGCGCTGATCGTCGGGGTGCCGGTCGGGTTTGTCTCGGCCGCCGAGGCCAAGGAGGCGTTGCTTCAAATCCAGACTCCTTACATCACGGCATTGGGGAGAAAAGGGGGAACGCCTGTCGTCGTGGCGATTGTGAATGCGCTCCTGCGTCTGGCGCGGTGATGGAAGGGAAAAAAGGGACCCGAACGGGTTTTTCGACCGGGGCCTGTGCGACGGCGGCGACGAAAGGGGCCCTCATGACACTCCTTCATCGACAGAGGGTGGAACAGGTGGAGATCACGCTTCCCGTCGGACGAAAGGCTTTTTTTCAAATCGCTGAATGTGCCCTTGGGCCGGAGACGGCAACATGCGGCGTGGTCAAAGACGCCGGGGATGATCCCGATGTGACCCATGGCGCAACGATCCGGTCGACCGTTTCTTTCATCGATGAACCGGGGGTGATTCGACTGGAGGCGGGGGAGGGAGTCGGACGAGTGACCCAGCCGGGCCTCGGCCTTCCGGTCGGTGCGCCCGATATCACACGCGTCCCACGGAAGATGTTGACAACGGTTGTGGAAGAGATCGCGCGTGAGCGTCTGAAGGAAAAGGGAGTGAGGGTCGTTCTCTCCGTGCCCGGCGGAGAGGTCATGGCGAAAAAGACGGAACTACTCCGCCTCGGCGTGATCGGCGGGATCGGGATATTGGGGACGACCGGAATTGTCCGGCCTTATTCGACCTCTGCATTTCGGGCGGGGATCAGCATCGCGGTCGCCTCCGCGAGCGAGCGGGGATACCGGCATCTAATCGTCACCAC
>JACQFA010000051.1 GCA_016200255.1 Nitrospirota bacterium
GGCGAGTTCTTTGATCCGTTCCAGCTTCTGGTGGATCGTGCCAAGCTTCTCGTGAAAGATAAGTCCCTTTAGTTGGCCCTTACGTTCATTCAACGTCTGTTTCTTGTCCTGTTCAAAATAAAACCGGGCATCTTCCAGCCGGGCTCGAAGGACGCGCTCGTTGCCGGCCCGTATCACGGCCGGATTTTTGGTCTTCACGTTGCTCACGAAAAGAAAATGGGGAAGAAGCGATCCGTTTTTTCCCAACAGAGGGAAATAGCCCTGATGTTCCTTCATCACCGTGATCGGGACCTCGACCGGAAGCCCGAGATATTTTTTATCGAATCCGCCCAATAATACGACCGGCTGCTCGGTCAGAAAGACGGCTTGATTGAGAAGATCGGCGTCGTCCCGAACGAGACCTTTCTTTTCCTTTGCGAGTCGGGTCAGTCCCTCCCGGATGATGCCTTCACGCTCGGCCGGATCCAGGATCACATGATGGCGTTTAAGATCCTTCCGATAACCATCCCAGTTTTTCACCGTAAAAGGCCGGCCGGCCATAAAACGATGCCCGCGAGACCGATTGCCGCTGCCGAGACCGGCCAGACGAAACGGCACCACCCGACCGTCCAGCACGGCAACGATCCAGCGGATCGGCCGGACGAACTGCATGCCATGGCCATTCCAGCGCATCGTCTTCGGAAATCCCAGCGATGAGATCATTAGTGGAAGAAGACTTTTAAGAATATGGACCGCCGGAACGCTCGGCTGGCTCCGGACGGCGCAGACGTAATCGCCCTTGTCCGTCTTCTTGATTGTCAGACTCTCGACAGGAATACCCTGGGCCTTTGCAAAACCGATCGCGGCCGCCGTCGGCTTGCCTTGCGCGTCGTAAGCAGCCGACTTCGGCGGGCCGGTCATCTCGGTCACAAGCGCCGACTGCTTTTGCGGAATGCCCAACGCCAAAAGTACGAGGCGCCTCGGGGTCGCAAATGTTTCCACCCGCTCGGCCGGAATCCTCGCCTCCGACAACGCCCGGGCAGCCTTTTCTTTCAATTCGATCAGGGTCTGGGACGGAACTCGGGAAGGGATCTCTTCCGTTCCGATCTCGAGCAACAGATCGCCTCCCGCCCGCGTGGATTTTTTCATGACCTTGCCCGCGCCTTTCCCCGGTCAAGGAGCGGATGGCCCAGTTCTTCACGGTTCTTGCAGTATGACTCGGCGCATTGTTTGGCCAGGTCCCGCACGCGTCCGATCAGGCCGGCCCGCTCCGAAACGCTGATCGCGCCGCGCGCGTCCAAGAGGTTGAAGAGATGAGAGGTCTTGATGCAGTAATCATAAGCTGGAAGGGGCAGAGCCGTTTTTAGAAGTTCACGGCATTGCATTTCATAGCGATCAAAAATTTCCCGGAGAGCCTTTGGATCGGTCCGTTCAAAATTGTGTTTTGAAAACTGGATCTCGGTCTGGTGGTGAACGTCGCCGTAGGTCACCCTGTCGTTCCATCGGAGATCAAAAACGCTGTCGACGCCCTGGAGATACATCGCAAGCCGTTCCAGACCATACGTCAGCTCGACCGAAACGGGTGAGAGCGCAATACCGCCCACTTCCTGAAAATACGTGAACTGCGTGATCTCCATCCCGTTGAGCCGGACCTCCCAGCCCAGGCCCCAGGCCCCGAGGGTGGGCGACTCCCAGTCGTCTTCCACGAACCGGATGTCATGGACCCGTCCGTCGATTCCGAGTTTTTTCAAGCTATCGAGGTAGAGGTCCTGGATATTTTCCGGTGAGGGCTTGAGAATGACCTGAAACTGATAGTAATGCTGAAGACGGTTGGGGTTTTCACCATATCGTCCGTCCGTGGGACGTCGCGTCGGCTGAACATAGGCCGCCTTCCACGGCTCCGGACCAAGCACTCTCAAGAACGTCGCCGGATGGAACGTTCCGGCGCCCACCTCAAGGTCGTAAGGCTGTTGCAAGACACAGCCCTGACGGGCCCAGAACTCCTGCAGTCTTGAAATGATTTCCTGAAAAGTCAAACGACCATCTCTCCTGCATGGATAAACCACAAAAGCAGACAAGTTTGCGTAGGAGCCTGTGAAGTTAACAAAATTAGGTTAGTATTGTCAAGACGAATTACCGGCGGATCGGACTCCTTTACTGGCTCACCTTCATCGAGTATAATGACAGGCCCATGAAACGGAAAACGACAAAGGATCGAGACCGGAACCGGGAGCTCGAACGGGACGCTCGACGATATATCTGGCATCCCTTCACGCAGATGGCCGAGTGGGAAAAGGAAATCCCGCTGGTCATTGAACAGGGAAAGGGCATCTATCTTTACGACATTTATGGAAACCGATATCTGGACGGCGTTTCATCCATCTGGGTGAATCTTCATGGGCATCGAAAGACCGCGATTGACCGCGCGATAAAAACCCAGATGAACAAGATCGCCCATTCCACGCTTCTGGGTCTATCCAACATCCCGGCGATCCGGCTCGCGAAGAAGTTGGTCGCACGGGCCCCGAAAGGGCTTGCGAAAGTTTTTTTCTCGGACAACGGCTCAACCGCCATGGAAGTGGCGCTCAAGATCGCATTCCAGTACTGGCGCCACCGCGGCAAACCTCAAAAAACAAAATTCGTATCACTGGTCAATGCCTATCATGGAGACACGATCGGCTCGGTCAGCCTGGGCGGGATTGGGTTGTTTCACGATCTCTATTCCCCGCTTCTGTTCCCTACGTTTAAAGTCGGCGCGCCGTACTGCTATCGCTGTTTTCTAAACAAAACCTACCCGGAATGTCATCTGGCCTGCGCAGGCGAGGTTGAAACGGTCTTGGAAAAGCATGGGGACGAGATTGCGGCCGTCGTGATCGAACCGCTGATTCAAGGCGCGGCCGGAATGCTGACCTGGCCGCAAGGCTATCTGAAACAGATCCGGACCCTCTGCACGCGTTACAAAGTTCTGTTGATCGCGGACGAGGTCTTCACCGGTTTCGGCCGCACCGGAACGATGTTCGCCTGTGAGCATGAAGAGGTGACGCCGGACCTGATGGCGATCGCGAAGGGTCTGACGGGAGGATACATGCCGCTGGCGGCCACGTTGGTCACACAGGAAATTTACGACGCCTTTTTGGGAGACTACCGGGAGTTCAAGACCTTTTTCCACGGCCACAGCTATACCGGCAATCAACTCGGCTGCGCCGCGGCGCTCGCCAATCTCGAGATCTTCGAAAAGGAAGACATTCTAAAAAAACTCAAACCGAAGATCGAAGCTTTGGAAAAATTACTGGCGCCGCTTAAGGATCATCCGCACGTGGGAGAGGTCCGTCAAATCGGCCTGATCGCAGCGGTGGAGTTGGTGAAGGATCGCGCGACCAAAGAGCCTTACCCTTTGGAAGAGCGATGGGGATATCGAATTGCCAAGGAAGCCTTAAAGCGCGGGTTGATCATCCGCCCGCTGGGAAACGTCGTCCCGCTCCTGCCGCCGCTCTCGGTCACGATCCCGCAACTGAAAAAGATGGTCGCGATTCTGGGTGAATCGATCCGGGTCACAACCGAAATGTAGGGGCGCAGTATGCCGTGCCGCTACGTCTTTCCAAATAATTTACACCGCCAGCAGACGATTTTGATCCGCATGGATTGGATGACATCCGGGACCATGAGGAAATAGCCCTTCCAGAGTTTTCGGCCGCAAAGAGCGCAGTGGGATGTTGTCACATAGAGATGCTCCGAACGCTCCGTCATGTTTCTCCTTCTTTCGTGATCGAGATCGAACTCATATCGGATCGGGTTTCCGGGACTGTTCAACAAGCCATAAAATCCGATCGGCCACGCGATCGCCGTCCAGACCCAGGAGACGGGCATACTGGATCACGTAGCTGCGGAGGTAAACCGACGGCGGCAGTGAACGAAACTGGTTTTTCTCCAAAAACTGAAAGTAGGTGATATTGATCCGCGTCTTATTGGCGATCTCCTGAAGCGGAATCCCCAAACGCTCCCGAATCTGACGGAGGTCGAGGCCGGTCAGCGATTCGATCTCGACCGATTCCATGGTCTCACCGGTTGATTTCGGCAAAGCGGGCGCGGCGACCACGGGCGCGGTCTTGACGGACTCGGACACCGATGAAGCCGGTTTTTCCGGAGCGGCCAAACCCAACAGGTCCCGATCGTACTGACTACGCCGGTTCTCATCCGAGAGCGTTTCATAGGCGAGATGAATTTTCCGGATAATCTCTTTCCGTTCTTCGGAATCAAACAGCGAATAGGCCGCCAACGAGTTGTCCCCGTATGTCTTTTTCGCCAGTTCATAGGCCTGGTCAATCTGCGCCCGCGTCGCACCGGTGGAAATCTCGAAGACTTCGTAGAAATTTTGTTCCAGGAGGGGCTTCATCGCCGAGGCGCGGTTTTTACCAGGTAGTCGATCGTCAATTGTTTGTGATGGACGAGGTTGTCGGCCACTTTGTGGATTCCGCGGGCCGAACTGGACATCGGATATTCGGTCAACATCGGGCGACGGCGTTTGGTCGCCTGCCAGACATGGTCGTCGTACTCCACGTACCCGACATATTCCACGGTAATCCCGAAATATTTGGTGCAGGAGCTTCGCATCGAGAAACCGAGCGTGATGTCGTCCTTCGAGCGCACCTGGTTGACGACCAGTTTGGGCCGGAAGCTGTACATCTCATTTTTCAACTGCTCGCCGACCGCGCCGTCCATGCGGGCCACCTGCTCGATCAAGTCATACGGCGTTTTGATTCCATTCTCGTTTTTTTGATCCATCGCCCGTGCGATGATCTCCCGGACCGAATCCTCCCGGGCGATTTTCCGAAACCGTCGGTAGAAGACGCTTTTAATAAAGCGGTAGACATTTTCGATCGAGGTCGGCTCGGGCAAAACCGCGAGGATGCCTTGATCGGCAATCAGGAAGAAGTCGAGGATATTAAACGAGGTGCCGGCGCCCAAGTCCAGGATAATGTACTCCATGTCCAGTTCCTGGATCTGCTTGAGCAGCCGCATCTTCTGCGCGTATTTAGGATTGGCCATTTCCAGAATGTCCTGCGCGCCGCTGATCAGGCCGAGGTCGGCGATTCCGGTCGGAACGATGGCCTCCTCGATCCGCTTGATACGGCCGGTGAGAAGATCCGACAGCGTCGATTCCGGATAGTCAATTCCGAGGCAGGTATGAAGATTGGCGCAACCGAGGTCGGCATCAATCAGCAAAACGCGTTTTCCCTGATTGGACAGTGCAATGGCAAGATTGGCGGACAGAAAACTTTTTCCCGTGCCGCCTTTGCCGCCGCCGACGGCCCAGATCTCGCTTTTGGATGGATTTGTTTGATCCTGAAGCTGCATCTCCATTTTTTCCGAATGGTCTAGTCGTTATCCTTTTACACGAATTCGCGTAATTTATCAATCCTTTTCTTCTTTTTCTGATTATGCTATACTTCCGAACTATGCGCTCGTATCTGACCATCTCATTTTTGGCCGTGCTGCTTATGACGGTCCTGTTATCGACGAGTTTCTCCGATGCCGGCCCGGACAGTCTGGTGGTGGACCCGGTGAGCAATGGCCTGGGAAAAGACGATCTTCCGGTCGGCTGGGACCTTAAGCAGTGGTTCGGCGGCGGCCATGACATCCGGATCGAAACGAGCGATGCAAAACCCGCCCTGCATCTGGTTTCCAAAGTAAACAGCTTCGGCATCTACAAAAAAATGGATTTCGATATTCGAGACTATCCCAATCTTTCCTGGCGATGGAAAGTCACGGTCCTCCCGACCGGAGGGGATGTGCGGAACAAAAAAACGGACGATCAGGCGGCGCAGGTTTACGTGCTTTTCCCGAGATTTCCGGCGGCCGTGAATACGCGGCTGGTGGGTTATATTTGGGAAAACCTCACACCGAAAGATCTTCACGTCACCAGCCGGAAATCCTCGAACACGCGCTATGTCGTGCTCAAAAACGGAACCGATCCCTTGGGCCAATGGGTACAGGAGAAACGCAATGTCTTTCAGGACTACCGCGATCTGTTCGGGGAAGAGCCGCCCCAGGTCGGCGGAGTAACGCTGATGATCGATTCGGACGACACGAAATCAACCGCCGAAAGCTACTTTGATATTCTTCACTTCGAAAAATAGCGGCGTTTCGGTTAAAAATTACTTGCACTCCGGACCTTTTTATGTTAGAAAGTAAAAAAAATTAATGACTCGCGAACCCCTGCAAAAACAGATGACGAACCGCCGACTGAGAAAACTGATGCGCAGCGCCTCCGCCACCCGCCTGACCCGGCTGGGCAGCAAGATCCGCCGATTTTTCCTCTGCGTCGTCCGGCCCAAATACGTCGAACAAATGATCCAGCACCGCGGGGGAGAATGCGTCTCGTGCGGCAAATGCTGCAAGCTGGTCTTCAAATGTCCGTTCCTCGGCGGCACGGACGAAAACCCGCGATGCATGGTCTATGAAGGCCGGCCCAAACCCTGCGTGGCCTTTCCGATTGACGAGCGTGATCTGGCCGACGTGAACTTCCAGTGCGGTTATTTCTTTACGGATCAAACAATCCCATCGCCGGACCTGGTCCAGATCCCGGTTCCGGCCTATGCCCGCCAGGCGCAGACGGCCACGAAACTGGCCACGGATATTTAGCCCCGCATTACTCCTTTCCGCGACTTCACCTTCCTTTTCGGGACGACCGAAACAATGGCAAACCCGATAACGAATAGCAGAGAAAGTCCGGGATATTTTATGCCGTAAACGATCGGCGTCAGAACCCATCGCGTGATCGCCTTTAGACTCTCATGGGCTCTTATATAATCCGCGATCGGCGGGGATTCACGGTAATAGAACCGAACAAAGGCCCGGCCGATCGAATGGGTCATCAGATGGGCGTCTCTGAACTCCCGTAACACCCGGACCTCCGGCGCGAGATAGCTTCCATAGGCCGCCGTCGCGATAAAACATCGGCCGCCGTTATTTCCGCCGCCACTGCTCCCGGTCGAAGCCGGATTTACCGTGCTGCCTTCCGTTGCGCTGTTGTTGGATGAATCGGGATCCGACACGCCGCTGGCGACACTGGCCGGATTGCTGAGGCTCCCCGCGGCCGTGGGCGTAATCACTATCGTCACCGTAGCCCCGGCGCCGCTCGACACGTTCCCCAGGTTACAGGTCACCGTCCCCGTTCCACTGCAACTTCCCTGATCGGATGTTGATGAAACGAAGGTCGCGCCGGACGGAAGCGTGTCCGTCACCGTCGTACTTATTGCCGTGTCCGGACCGTTGTTCGTCACGGTGATGCTATAGGTCAGGTTATTTCCGACCGTCACCGGGTCCGGACTGTCCGTCATGACCATCGCAAGATCGGCGCTGGGCGGAGGCGGTGCCGAAACGGTCGTGCCGGCCGTGGCGCTGTTGTTGGCCATGCTTGGGTCCGAAACCCCGCTGGTCACACTTGCCGTGTTGTTAATCGTACCTGCAATTGTAGGGGTGCCGACAAGGGTCACGATGGCGTTCGCACCGCTGTTGATCGTTCCCAGAGAGCAGTTCACGGTGCTTGTTCCGCTGCAACTGCCCTGAGTCGCGGATGATGAGACAAAGGTCACGCCGGACGGCAGTGCATCCTTCAGCGTCGCACTCGTCGCGGCATCCGGCCCGTTGTTCGTCACCGTAACAGTGTAGGTCAGATTGTTTCCAACCGTCACCGGATCAGGACTGTCCGCAACGGCCGTCGCGAGATCCGCGCTCGTCGAAGGCGGAGGGGGGGAGTTGGACTGCACGGTCGTATTGATTGTGATGCTGTTATTTGACAGATTGGGATCCGGAGGATCCGAAACATCCGCCGAGACGGCGATGGTATTGCTGCGATGCCCGGAGGTCACCGGAGTCACAACGATCGTCACGGTCGCGCTCGTCGAATTGGGCATGGGACCCAGGTTACAGGTCACTGTGCTTGTCCCGCTGCAACTTCCCTGACTCGTAGTTGATGAAACGAAAGTCATTCCGCTTGGCAGCGTATCGGCCAAGGTCACGACCGTCAGATCATTCGGGCCGTTATTGGTCGTCGTCAGGGAATAGGTCAGATTATTTCCCACGATCACCGGGTCAGGCGAGTCGGTACCCGTGACTGAAAGATCGGCGTTTGGACTGCCGGTAGGACAGGTGACGAATTTAAATGAACCGATTCGGGTTTTCCAATTCGAAGAGCTGGTCACGGAATAATATTCCTGAGTGTACCAGAAGGTGCAGTCGTCCGTAGGGTCCACGGCCAGCATGCTGTAATCACCCCAGCGCCCGGATGAACTCGTTTGGGAGCCGCTGCCAGCCATGAGAACACCCTCCCCCTGCGTCATGATGCCGGGACTGTCTCCGTCTAAGCGGCCGGTATAACGAATCGAAGGAAAGGTCGTGCTACTGGAAACAGAATAGCCCAATGCGATATTTCCTGCGCCGTCCATCGCAATGCTTCCCATCCAGCGATGGTCGGCGTCCGGAGCAAAGGTGCCTTGCTGATAAATGACGGGCGTGACCCACGGGTTGCGGATTTCATACCATCGTATTCCGGCATGATTTTTACCACTCACATCCACGGTGTGGTTGAGGACCAGGGATTCGTGCGTGCCGAAGTTGCGATAGGCAAGACGATACATTATCCGATCCGCGATGGCATCCACCTTCTTCGTAGTGCCCTTCTGAGGAATGCAGTTTGAACTAAAACTGCACATATTGGAGTCAAAAGCGGCCGTCGCGAGAAGCGTCGGTCCGGTAAAGGTCGAATTCCCTGGAATGGTCCAGTCCACATGGAAACGCCAGAGCTCGAGCTGATCGGCGGGATATCCCAATCCATCGTCATCCATTTGCACAAAGGTGTTGGGCTCACCGATGGGCGGCGCTGTCGGACCGTCCAGATCCGATGGAAGCATGCCGCCCAGGTTGGGGTCCACCGAGAAAAGATCGAAATAAACCATTTGCGCCGGATTACCGAGCAACATTTGATCTCGCTCAAAAACAAAAGCCCCCGCCCCGCCCCAACTGCCATCGGCATTAAACTGGTTCGCCGTCATATAATATCCGTCCGGCCAGACGCCGAACTTTGGATAGTCGTTCAACTTCGTATTGCTGACCACGAAGTCATAGAGATACCAAGCACCTGTTGGATCGGGGGTCTGGGAGACGGCGATGCATTGATGGAATGGACCATTGGGATAGTTGGGCAGCGCAAACTGGCTCATCAACCAGCGGTCGGCCAACTGGTCGTACTGTACGATCGGATCGCCATCGTTGCTGGTCTCGCACGGTGCACCGAAACCGGTCCATAGTGTGTTGCCTGCGGCCGGGCCGTAGATGGGCGGCGCTCCGGTCTTGTCCCAGATGGCGAAAGCCAGGTTGACCCACTGGACATAGTGGTTGGGTCCGACGTCGCCCTCGGTATCCGGCGGCAGCACGCCGTTTAAATTAGTCACACCATCAAAGTTTTGAATCGGCGACGGCATTTTGAATATGGGCGACAATCCTTGAACAAGCGAGTCCGTCGTCGGGATCTTGACGGCAGGGATGTTCAGGCCTTGCGTCCTGGGCAGCGGATGTTTTGGAATCTCACGCTCCACCGGTCCCAACGCGGGCGGAATCGGCGGTATGTCCCGCAGCGGGCGCGATAGATCGTGTTTAATGGATTGAACCACCGAAGGCGCAACCGGAGCGGACAACGGAACCGCTTCCGAACTCCCCGCGCCGGCGACTGTCATTACAAAAGTCAGCGTCGATGCAATCCCGACCATCCTCATCTTTTCACAGCGCATGATCTTGACATCCTTTCTTCATCCCTTCAGGGCGCCGGAATAAGCTGTTGAGGTTCAACCCGGGTCAGCGTGGCGGTCACGGAGCCGATCATGACCTTCCCGTTCATCATGACCGGAATGCGGCGGGCATCGTCTGTCAGCCAAATATAAAGATCGCCCTTATCCCATAAAACGCCTTCAAACAGGACGATCGCCTTGACCTTGACGGTCGGAATCGTCCCCATCACCGTTTTGAGCGTCTCCCGGCCGAGGATCTTGATTTCGAGTTTCCAATTTTTCTTGCTCTCATGCACGTCGATGAAAACCGAGGCGCCGCTCTCCATCTGCGGGAAGGTCCTGAGATAATAAAAGGAGGACAGGATGTCCTGGACCTGCGGCGGAATATCAAACCGGGACTCCCTGCCCTTGGAGAGCAGCAAGGCTGTATGGCCGTCCTGGTCAAACTGAATCTCTTTGTATCGCTGGCGAAAGCCGTGTTTCTGATCCACGGTGATTTTATAGGGGTATAGCCCGTTCGCATCGACGATCGATTCGATCCGGTCCTTGACCGGAAAAATGTATGTGAGAAAGTTGTTGGAGGTGGCGGTGGAGCTGATGCGGAAAACATTGCGGCCGTTCAACGGCTCGCCGGTTTCGGCCTGAAGGACGCCTTGTCCCACCTTAATCCCACCCCAGCTGATGTCGTAAACAAGACGTTCACCGTAAAAAAAGGAAGGAACCTTCCTTGGAGAGGGCGGCATGGACAGCGATGCCGCAACCAGCGGCGAGCAGAGAAAGACGGCTCCAAGGACCAGCGACGATTTGACTGTCCGCACCCGAACCCTTCTGACGATCCGATCCGCCATAGGCTTAAAGCATACTGAAAGTTAGCACGACCGTCAATGGATCGGTTTAATACGCATGGGTGTTGATGAAACCTTTCCAGATCGTCAGCCACATGATCTTAATGTCCAACCCGAGAGACCATTTCTCGATATACTCAAGATCGTATTTAATCCGCTCCTCGATCGAGGTGTTCCCGCGCAGGCCCTTGATCTGGGCCCAGCCCGTGATGCCGGCCTTGATCTTGTGCCGCAGCATGTATTTGGGGATCGTCTCCCGGAATTTCGCTACGAACTCCGGGCGCTCCGGCCGCGGGCCCACGATGCTCATCTCACCTTTGAGCACGTTCCAGAACTGCGGCAGCTCGTCCAAGCTGGTCCGGCGCAAAAAACTTCCCAGCGGGGTGCGCCGCGGATCGTTGGGCCGGGCCCAGACGGCGCCCGTCTCCTCCTCCGCGTTCACCCGCATGGTGCGAAACTTCAGCATCTCGAAAACGCGGCCGTCGTACCCCATTCGCTTCTGGCGGTACAGGATCGGCCCGGCTGATGTCAGCTTGACCAGAATCGTGATCACCAGCATCAACGGAGAGATCGGCAGTAGAATAAGGGCCGACAGGAAAATATCGGCGGCGCGCTTGATGATCCGGTTCCAGCCGTATAGAGGCGTGGCCTGCAGTGTCACGATCGGAAGCCCTTCGAACAGCTCGGCCTGTCCTCCGATCGTCATGAACTGAAGCAGGTCCGGAACGATCCGGACATCCACCGTCTGATCTTGAAGGAACCGGATGATCTTTTCGGCATGGGTGTAGGCATCATGCGGAAGCGCCAGAAAGATCTGATCCACCGGATGGCTTGCAAGGATCTCCGGAAGTTCATCATAGCTGCCCAGCACACTGATCTCACCGAGCTCCTTCCCGATCTTTTCCCGCTTGCGGGTGAGGTAGCCGATCACCCGCAAGCCCAGTTCGCGGTGGCGATGGAGCTTGGCCGCCAGATCCTGACCCAGCGTTCCGGCGCCGACGATCAACGCATAACGTTGGTTGTATCCCTTTCTGCGAAGGAACCGGAGAATCTCACGGGAACTCCAGCGGCTGAGGGTCATGAACACAATACTCAAACCCCAGAAGAGGACCAAACCCAGCCGGGAGTAATCAAACTGCCTTAAAAAGAAACTCAAGGCAACGACCATGAGCGTCGCCAGGCTGCAGGCCTTCGTCATGTCCCAGATTTCCGAAAGATGGCTCGAGATACGACGGGGCCGATAGAGATCGAAGGCTTTAAAGACGATTCCCCAGATGATCAGAACCGCGGGCAGCAGAGTAAGATAAGACCGAAATAAAGGAACCCCCTTCGTCGCGGGGATCAGACCCGTATAAAAACGCAGCGCATAGGCCGACAACCAGGCCGCGGAAATCAGGACCAGATCCATGGCGAAAAAGAGGGATTTAAAAAAATCGCCGTGTTTTTTAAGCATGACGGCTCCCGCTGAACTCCTGATGTTTCATCCGGACGTAACGATAAAACTTGTCCTTGAAATTCGAACGGTCGAACGGCTTCACATGCTCCCGGATGCGAACCGGGTCAAAGCGGTCGCGACTGGCCTCAAAAAGATAGACCGCCTCGATCAATGCCTCCGGAGTCTGCTCATAGAAAAACAGTCCGGTGGGTCCCGACTCCTCCGGCGTTGTATCGCCGGGTCGTGACGTCCGTAATGGAACCACGGTTTCCAGTGCTCCTCCTTTCCCATAAGCGATCACCGGTTTTCCACAGGCCATCGCCTCCAAAGGGACGATGCCGAAATCCTCCTCACCCGGAAAGATCAGTGCGCTGCAGGAGGCATACAGTTCTCGAATCTCGGCATCCGATCGCCATCCCAGAAATTCGACCGTGGGGCCGGTGATCGATCGAAGGCGCTTTTCATCCTGGCCCGCGCCGACGATCTTGAGAGGGAGCTTTAACCGGTTGAAGGCCTCGACGGCCAGGTCCACCCGCTTGTACGGGGCGAAGGCCGTCACCATGAGATAGAATCCGCCGTCCCGTATCGATGGAGAAAAAGCCTGAAAATCCACCGGAGGATAGATCACCTCGGCCGTCCTCCCGTAGGTTTGTTGAATCCGCTCGGCCACATGGCCGGAGATGGCAACAAAGGTGTAAATATCGCGGTTGGAACCAACATCCCATCGCTGAAGCCGGGGTCGAAGAAAGCGCATTCCGGTGCGCGCCGTCCATCCGGATCGGCCGGCTCCGAAATAGGCGTCGTATTGATCCCAAACATAACGCATCGGCGTATAAATATAGGCGATGTGACACACCCCCCGGGGAACCCGCACCCCTTTTGCCACGCAGTGGCTCGAACTCAGGATCAAATCATATCCTGAAAGATCGAAAGATTCAATGGCCCGAGGAAAGAGCGGAAGATAATAGCGATAGGCTTTGTGACTGAACGGAAGACGCTGGATGAAGCTGGTTCGGATCGAATGCTTCTCGATCGTGGATGAGACCGTCCCCGGACGATGAAGCAGCGTGAAGAGGTCGGCCTCCGGGAACAACTCGCAGAACACTTCAAGGCATCGTTCCCCTCCCCGCATCCCCGTCAGCCAGTCATGAACCAACGCGACCTTCAAAGGCGCACCCGAGGAACAAACGACGCAAGCACCTGCGCAAAAAGAGCCCGGTTGAATACGTAAAGCGCCGCTGCGTAGATCAAACCGCCGAGCGCGACCGTGGCGAGAGCCCCTTGCGGACCGACGGCCGCCAGCACGACGGCCATCATCAAAACCGGGAGTATCACCCTCGCACTGTACCGGAAGGGATACCGATCGATCATCGGGCGGGAGACGAGGGCCGCGAGCAGCGCCATCAGCGCTTTTCCAGCGACCATTCCAAGCGCGATGCCGATCAATCCCAGCGACCGGGACAGAAATACGGCCGTGGCCGTTCCGACCACCAGACCGACCGCAAGAATCGCCGCGGCGTGGGTCTCCCTCTCTCGAATAATCAGGACTTGAAAACAAAGCACCGAAGCGATCAGCCCGAACACCGATGCGGTGAGTTGGAGGCTCAGAAGGCTCCCCGCCTCTGAAAATGCGGGACCCAGGATAATGGTTAAAAGCTGGGAATTACAAAACCACGAACCGACGGCGGCCGGGAGAGCGATCCCGAGCAGACTCCACATTCCCAGTTCAAGATGGCGCGTGAGGCTGTCGCGATCCTTCAGGATGACCGCCTCGGAAAAGAAGATCGTTATAATGACGTAAGCGATCTGGGTGATGCCGAGACTGATCCGCGCGGATCCGCTGTAAAGCCCGACCGATTTTAAATCAAACAGGATCTCGGTGAGGATGATATCGACTCGATCGTAAAACAGGATCAGTGCCAGCACCATGGCGTACGGGAACGATTGGGCCAGTATGCTCCTGACACCGGCCAGGTTGAAACCACCCAGACCGTATAGCCTCAATCCGATCACCGTGGTCGCAATCGAAATCAAGGCATTCGCACCCAAGGATAGAGAGGCGTACAAAATCGAGTCGTCGGGGGTTTGCACAAATAAAAATATCAGAAGGAGTCCCAAAAATCGGCCGACCACTGTGATCATGCTGACCCAGGCCATTCTCTGGACTCCGATCAGGACCCACATCAGATCGGTGGCGCTGAAAAACAACACAAAGCTGTTGACGAGAAGCAACACCCCATACGTCCGATAATGTTCGACCGACGCCACGACCGACATTAAGAGGACGAAGATGATCAGGGCGTGGGCCAGCTTGGCGGCGACAATTCGGGAGATCAGCGACTTGATCCGGCTTCCATCGTCCGGATTGCGCCCCATTTCAATAATGCCGTAATGGTTGTATCCGAACGCAATGAAGGGAATCAGTATCTCATACACCGATATGCCGAACTGGGCAAACCCAAACCCTTCGATGCCGATGCGTTCCTGCACGATATGAATCGCCGCCAGGGGAATGAACTTGTTGAGAACCTCCACGGCAAGACCGAAAGCCACCGTGATGGACAATCTCCGCTGGGTCGGGCTCGGATTCGGGGGCCCCGTCATCTTCCGGCCGACCGATGGGCTGCGCCGTACAGCAGTTCCGACCAATCTCGAACGAATGCCTCCGGGGAAAATCGCTCGGCGACGATCTGTTTCGATCTTTCGCCGAAGCGACTCACGAGGGCAGGGTCGGAAATAAGCCGCCGAAGACGTTCAGCGAGCTCGCCGGAATCCCGACATTGATACCCGTTCTTTCCCTCTTCGATCAGCGACCGGGGATGCCGGAGGCCGACGACCGCCATACCCGACTGCATCGCCTCAAGCATCGCGAGATTGTAACCGTCTTCCCAGGGATACTTGGGGGTAAATATAAAGATATGATATCCGGACAATGCTTCAAGAAACTCGGATCTTTTTGAAAATAGAATCGACTGCGGTATCCCGGGGTTATCCCCCAATACCGAGATCGGTAAATCCGTGGCCAGAAGGTCGACGATCAGGTCCCGGTCAATCTCTTCGCGTTCCAACAACCGGTTGCCGATGATGACGGCGCGCACAGGAGGGCCGGCCTGAACCGGTTGGGTGGGAGAGGGCGGCGTCGGAATCACCCTGGCTCCGGGAACCCTCCATGTCTGCTTTTTCCAATCGCTGATCGCACAGACCTCGAGACGACCCAGATGCATCGCCAACTCGAGGACGAACCGCTTGACCAGCCAGCGCACCTTTCGGCCGAGCCCGTGAGAGTAGAGCGCAATATGCGCGATGAATATTTTTGGAATCTTGCGATAAGGAAGAAACGCCACAAGATCCCTGATCGTATGAATCACCAACACATCGTAGGCCCCGGCTTTTATCCCTTCCTCGACTTCGCGCGACCATTTCCTCAGCGACAGATTCGAAGGAAGGTTGTCATGGGAGCTCCAGGGAAACTGTCTGTTTCCAAATGACGTCAACACCTCCCACTGAAATCCGACATCACAAAGCCGGGTAAGAAACGCCTCATGCCGATTGATCGTCAGTATCCTTAATTCTTTCGCACCGGATTGCGTCATTATTTCCTGTTCGATATTAAATGGGTCTGCACGTTGTACCCCTGCGTTACCCACTCTTGTTCATAACACGTTTATAAACATCCAACGTTTGCCGCGCACAGTTTTCCCATGTAAACTGCTTGGCTCTTGCCACTCCACGCTCCCCCAATGAAGCCCTGAGCGATGAATCTTCGAGGACACGTTTGATTTCATCACGCAGCCGCTTAACATCATAGGGGTCAACCATGATCCCGGCATCTCCGACCACCTCCGGAAGGGACGAAACGTTCGAGGTGATCACCGGCGTCCCGCAGGCCATCGCTTCCAGTGGAGGAAGACCGAATCCTTCATACAAGGAAGGATAAACGAAGACGGCCGCGCCGCTGTAGAGTGCCGGGAGATGTTCCCGGGGAACGTAGCCGGTGAGAACCGTCGTGGAAGCGATACCAAGCCGCCTGATCTCATCTTCAAGGTTATCCATGAGCCAGCCTTTCCCTCCTGCCAGAACCAGGGGATATTTCAATTGAATCCTTTTGGGCAGCATCGCATAGGCCTGCAGAACCGCCGTTATATTTTTTCTCGGCTCCAACGTTCCGAGGCATAAGATATAAAAACCTGCCTGAAGTCCGTATTGTGAAATCGCCGATGTCACCGCGTCACCGGTGACCGGCTTAAAATAGTCATCAAATCCTAAATACGTCACAGTAATCTTGTTGAGTGGAAGACCAAGATGTTTAACCATTTCTTGCCTAGAAGCCTCAGAAATAGTGATAAAATGATTAGCCAGATTTAGTCTCGGGTAAAAGTATTTTTCCAAGTGACGGATTCTATCAATGGGATGTGTTTCTCGATAAAGATAAAAAGAAAGATCAAACACGGTAATAATGGTGGGACCATCAAACGGCATCGGGATATAATTCGTCTCATGGTAGAGGTCGTATTTCTGAAACTTCTGCCCTATCCTAAATAGTCTGTCTATCGACCAGCGATACGCGGGATAGGCGTTTCCGAGGCGCTTCACAATCCGCCTTGCGCTTACATACGGCTCTACAATTTGATCCTTTAGACGAGGAGTCCATATCAGTCCATAATAAAAATAAAACTGCCACTGACCGGGCATGGTCAGCATCGCCTTGAAATTCTGATAGACATAATTCCCGACTCCGCTTCGGGGGCTTAAAAGGGGTATTCCATTGATAATCGCTCGCATCGCTGTGTTTACCTGTTGATCATGTACAACATCATCTATCTCTGATTCTGAGATCGTTCTGACTGAAAATGATTATGGTCATATTCAAAAACCGCACTCCAATTTCTACATTTGACGGCCTTCACGGCGAAATCCAGCATGATCGTCCCGGGACGGCCCCCATAACGATCCACATATCGGAGAAATCCATGGGTGAATGGGAGGATAAACGTGAAGAGATGAAAACAATCTCATTTACGGCTCATTGGTTCCCGATATTTTTACGGGCCACCACAAATTGTATGTCGTACAAGTTAAGATAGAGAGGGATGTTCCACATCGGCAACGGTTTATTCGCGAGGTATTTACCTCCAGGGAGGGCCCGGATATATTCATTGAGGGGACGCCAGTAACCGAAAAGGTTATTGCTAAGGATGGTAAACCCACGTAAGCTAAAAAAACGATTGAATGATGCACGCGTTGGAAAGTTAAGGTGTGTTGGCGGATGAAACTGCCGCCAGCGACGGCCGCGGACACGCGCTATCAAGCTTCCGGCATCCACCGTGGTCAGTGCAATAGCAACATCTGGCGCCGCCATTTTAATCAGATCATCGAAAATAGTAGCCGGTTTTTCAAGGTGCTCCCAGACATCCCAACCGATAAGAAGGTTAGGTTGAATCTCCTTTATACGAATCATCGCCCTTGAGTCGTCGGGGGCAAGGGTTTCAAGGCTGCGGGATTTTGCGATGTCACAACCATATTTAGAAGCTTCCAACCCAAGCAACTGCCGGCAACCACGACGGCGAACCTCCTCCAGAAACAGACCTGTTGCACTTCCAATTTCAACCATCCTCAAATGGCCATAATCGTTGATCCCCAGCCGCTCCAAAATTTTTAACTTTCTCCGGAAATTGAGCAGGCCCACCTCTGCAGACTGCTCATAGCCTGAGTACTCGCCTCCGTTGAAATACCGTTCATCGTACAGTTCCGATGGCGTACTGCTCAACGGGCCACGCCATGACCATCCACCGCAGAGATTACAACGAACGGTTTCATCCGGTTGTGGGAAAAGAACTTCGAATGCAGCCTCAGAACCACAGTTTTCACAGTAACCGGAAATGTTCATATTCAAATCCTTTTTCTCTCAGCCTAATAAACCACACGATTAAAATCATTATCAACTTAATTTTGGTTCAACTCTTCCCGATCATGAAAACACTAGCAACAATCAGTATAGTCCCGCAGGCCTTGTAAATCGTGATCGTTTCATTAAGAGGTTTATAAGAAGCCCCCTTGATCGCCAAGTTGGCTACCGATTGAACCACCCAGCTCCAACAGACAGTCCGGCTACACTTAAATTTCGGGAAGTTCCTTTTTCAAGAAAATAAAATCCGACATACTAAACATCGAGCAAACCAGGATCAAAGAAATGAAGACCATCAAACCACCTTATTCAAACTGTTGGTTTTGTCATGATGCGAAATCACTTCTTCGATAATGTAACGCGGCCGCCCTTTGACTTCCTCGTATATGCCACCGATATACGCTCCCATGATGCCAAGGACAATAAGTTGAATACCGCTAAAAAGCAACAAAAGCACAACCAGGGTCGTCCAACCGCTAGGAATAGTTCGGTCAATGAAGAAGTTAATGACATTAGCCATCATAAAGATGAACGCAAGTGCGGCAAAACCGACTCCGACGAAGATACCCATCTGCAGAGGTTTAGTACTGAATGACAAGATACCGGACATGCCCAACTTTAACATTCTGGAGAATGAATACTTTGACTGTCCGGCAAAACGACGTTCAGCGACATACTCAACGCCGATTTGCTGAAAGCCGATCCATGAGAACAATCCCCGCAGGAACATGTTGCGCTCTTGAAATCCATTCGTCAGAGTTTTTGCTACTCGGCAAGAAATCAAGCGAAAATCTGCAGCATTGGCGTTGATTGGCACCTGGGAAAGTTTTCCTAGCAAACGGTAAAAAAGATGACCAACCGTTTTCCTCATAAAACCGACATCTTCGGTATTGCGACGTACCGTGTAAACAACATCAAACCCTTTCCTGAAATTAGCAAGCAGCTCTGGAATTACTTCGGGAGGATGTTGCAAGTCGCTATCCATCATGACAATGGCCTCCGCATCTAACGAATTTTCGATCCCGGCCATCAAAGACATTTGATGGCCAAAGCGCGAGGACAATGCTATAACCTTCGAGTGAGGATCGTCAGCCACTAAACCCCGCAACACGTTGAGCGTGTTATCGGTGCATCGATCTACAACAAACAGAATGGTCGCTTCAACGTCTTCCAGCAAATTTAGGACCCTCCGGGTCCGCGCATGGAAATGACCGATAACCTGTTCCTCATTGAAAACCGGTGCAACCACGGCAAGTTTAAGCTTCGACACTTGTCCTCCGGATTTTCATGAGTTGCATGGTGCTCGTGACATTGGCGTAGATTACCGGCACATCATAATCAGTGTGGTTAGACAATTCATCTGCCTCTTGCACGATCGAGGCGTCGAGCTTGTAAATAGACAGGTACCGGGCGAGCATGTCGCGCATCAAGACCGGAATGCCGCTCGCAACGTGATACACCCGTCCAGCTTCTGCATACATCGCGATTGCAAGTATTTGGTCCACAGCCTCATTCATGGACACATAGTCCCGGATGGCGGAAAGCGGACCGAGTTCAATCACCGATCTCCGGCTAACCAGTACTTGTTCAATCTGTTTCCGCAGTCGGCCAACGAATAGTCGTTCCGACAGGCCAGGGCCATCGAGGTTGAAGATACGCGCCACGACCGCATCCATACCACGACTGGCGTAAAGCCCCGCAAGCTGAGTCTGCCATGCTTTTGTGAGTCCGTAAATCGATACGGGGTTCAAGACCCGATCTTCTCGGATAGGGTTCTCCTCTGGTCTCACCACACCGTACTCGGCCGCAGACCCAACCAAAAGGACACGCGTGCAGCGCCCCGACTGTTGTACCGCATCCAATAAATGGCGTGTTGCTTCTACGTTAACGGAATAGGCCTCCTCAAAATCATTTCCAAATGTCGCGGCGAGATGGAGCACTAAGTCTGGTTGAATGCGATTGATCGCAGTAGCAAGATGTTCACGGTCGCGAACGTCAAGATGAAAACCACTCGCATCATCACAATGGCGGCTCGTGGCAACCACGTGATAATGATCCTCTGTCCGCAACCGTGCGATTACAGCCTTTCCAAGTGCGCCAGTCGCCCCAGTAACCAATACAGTTTTCATTAATCAATACCCAGCCTAGCCGAAAGCTCGGTGAAATTCTCGTCCGCATACTCATAGTCATCCGGGCGTCCAATATCCAGCCAGTAGCCAGAGAAGGGGCGGATGTCAATGTTCTGCCCATTTGCAAGTCCATCCATCATCAGATTGTCAAAACCATATGGTATACCACGCGGCAAAGCTTTAACAACCGAACGGTTAATACCGTAAATTCCCATACTAACATCAAAATCAAACGCGGGTTTTTCCTGGAACTCGCACAGATGACCTGCGTCGTTATATCGCAGCACACCAAAGTCGATCTTAACCTGCCTTCGATACGCAGAAACGGAAATCAGACTACCGGCATGCACATGGGCATCATAAAAGGATCGATAATCGAGATTACAGAGGATGTCACCGTTCATTACGAGAAAGTTATCAGGCAGATCATCGATCAACGTTAGCGGCCCAATCGTTCCGAGCTCACCTTCCTCGAGTGAATAGTCAAGCTTCACGCCAAAGCGCGACCCGTCTCCAAAGTACGCCATGATCAGGTTGGATAAGTGATTCACTGCCAAGGTAATGTGCGTAAACCCGAAACGCACCAGCTGCATAATGACAATCTCGAGGATCGAATATTTCCCACCCAGTGGCACAAGGGGCTTAGGAATTAGTGTAGTATAAGGCCGCAGTCGAGTTCCCTTACCTCCGGCCATAATGATCGCTCTCATTGATTGTTTCCTTCTTTAAATGTTGTACAGCCAAGACTTATAGCGAGCAAGGTTGTCGGGTTGTTTAAACCACTCAATCGTGTCTCTCAATCCGGCATTCAGGTCGTGGGCTGGCCTCCACGAGGTAAGAGTGGTAATCCGAGTGTTGTCTCCCATGAGCCGGAATACCTCAGAGGCTTTAGGGCGAAGTCGCTGCTCGTCAGTAACAATTTTTGCGTCGGGGTTCAACTCGGCAATCAAGACACGAGCCACATCACCGATTGAATGCTCTTCGCCAGTAGCTATATTGATTTCCTGCCCAATCGCGGCATCAGCCTGGGCCAAAGCAATGAACCCTTGAACCGTGTCCTTAACGTAATTAAAATCACGGGTAGGCGTCAGGCTCCCAAGTCGTAACTTTATTTCTCCGTACAGTAATTGTGTAATAACGGTAGGAATTACCGCTCTTGCAGACTGACGTGGTCCATACGTGTTAAACGGCCGAACGATAACAACGGGCGTTTCAAATGATCGATAAAACGATTCAGCCAGACGATCGGCACCGATCTTGGTCGCACTGTAAGGCGATTGTCCCTGGTATGGGTGCTTCTCATCTATTGGAGTGTACTGTGCTGTGCCGTAAACCTCGGATGTCGAAGTCACCAAAACACGCGCAGCACCTTGTTGCCGCGCCGCCTGCAACACATTCAGCGTGCCCTTGATATTAGTGTCGACATACGAATCGGGCGAATGATACGAAAACGGTATTGCAATCAGAGCCGCGAGGTGAAACACGACATCGGTTCCCTTCATTGCCTGTGAAACACCATTTGGATCGCGAATGTCACCGGCGAAAACATCGAGAGACTTTAATTTATCCGCCGGTAACGTATCCAACCAACCCCAGTTATTGAAAGAGTTATAAAAAACAAACGCTCTTACTTCACAGCCATGATCCAGCAAAGCCTCCACTAAATGGCTACCGATAAATCCGTCAGCACCAGTAACCAGCACCTTTTTGTTCCTTAGTTCCATCACATCCTCACTTCTTCATAGCCAGATCGTCTTCTACTTATGGACTATAATTGCAAAAATATTTCGCTCGAGTCACCAGTCGAATTAACTTTTCGCTCATTGGCAAATTCAAGTTTCTATGCCCTTGACCGGCATTAGTTTATTTCATCCGGGTGACTTTCCATTCGACCGAGCCCATCGCAACTTTCGCCAGACGCCAGTTCGGAATCCGACAGGTATTAAAGCCCATAGAAAGATTAACGCGTACATGGTATAAAAAATCCAGAACACAGTCAAGGGCCAGTGCCGGTACCTGACCTCAAGCCTATTACGTCCGCTGGGAACCAAAATGGTCTGTACTCCATCCTGCTTGACTAAAGCCACCCGCCTGCCGTTTAGATAATACCCAAGCCTTGGGTTATCCCAAAACAAGTACTGTATGGTCGCCGGCGCAGACGATTCCAAGTCGAGGCGAAGAAAGCTCGCGTAATTGGTAGCGAATCTATTAACTTTCAAGTTAGATACGGAGCCAGATGATGGCACCGAAGCCGCAGCCTGAGCTTTATCAGAACGAAATACCTCAACCTCTGCAAGACTTAGAAAGCTTTCCTCCAATGGCTGAGTACCCGATAGTTGAATGCGCACATAACGTCCCCGCACCCCTCCTGTTTTGATCGTGTTTTTAGAATTGGGCGTAAAATTTACCTTGCTCCATGTTGCGGGCCGCGTCCGTAGCATAGAAGCCGTATCGCTCGCTAAAAAGGGCACTTCTGAAATGAATATCCAGTAATCGCTGAGGCGGAATCCGCAACAATCGGTTCTATTCCAAATTCGTACGCTATCAATCGACTCAACAGCGCCTAAGTCGACTTCAAGCCAGGAATTAAGATCACGTCCGGTATGGGTAACTGAACCAAGATCGTAGTCACCATTCGTATTACCGTCAACTGCCAGCCTTGCATCCCCGCCTCCAGTACTACTCTGACGAGCAGACTTCCCCAACGCAATATTTTCTAATCTATCAGTCTCATTTCTTGTTGGAAAAACCTTAAAAAATCCATTGTCGAATATTACCGGCTCAGATGAAAGTGCATTCTCTGCTTGAGTTCGCAGGGGGAAAATAATGACATTATTAGGCAGCCTGTACAAATCCTCAGTTTTTGTTCTTGCAAACAGAGCAGCTAAAGCGCCACTCCGAACGTCCGACTCGCGGGCGACCACAAAATCAGCGCCTGAGTTTGCGATTACTTCCCAATCTGGACTTACAGCCACATCTCCCATTACCGGCATTTTTTGCATATAGTCGGCCCTAGCAGAGAGGTAGAAGGTAAAACCGCCATAGGACGACAGTCGCAGTTCTTTCAAGACGAAATATGGAAATACTTTTGAAAACGTCTCCACGCCCTCCTTAGTCCACATGGGGGTTATGTCCACATATTTTATTACCGCCTTATCGCCAAAGCGCTTGAGATATGAGACAAGCTTCGCTTTCTCCTCTTCATCTAAAACAACTTTTTGCCGTTTCTGTTGTTCCTGCAAGGTGTTTCCGCCATGAGAGTAGTCATACATGATATCGAGTGATGGAAGAGAAAATAGCACTATCGTGACGATGTAGATAAAAACCCTACCAGGTAAAAAGAGCGCCCATACAAAAAGGAAACCCAGAAGCAATTCAAAGATAATGTAGTTATTAAGCCCGATCTCCTGCGACAAGGTCGGATTGCGCCCAAGAACGTACGCGACTGCGAGCGTGACGAATGCAAATAGAGTGAAAGCGACCCTAATTGCGAAATGAGGACGAACTTGGACCACCGCTTTCAGCATAAGCGCAATCATCACAGCGAACAACAATTGCGCCGGAAGTAGAAAGCGCTGATAGATATGCATTCCCCCCACTTGCGGGACAAGGTAATATACCAAATCGCCCACCACACTGTACTCACCAAACGTAGCCAGGGCGGTAATAAAGTAAATTAAGGAAGCAATCTTGAATATTTTCCATTCTTGTGGATTGAGCACATCAATCGTTTTTAAGCTAAGAAAGAAGAGAGCGGCGATAGCGATTGCAATGAAACCCCATGAAAAAGAGAATTCATAAAATGGTCCCGGAACCACAAAATGCGGGGAAATGAACGTTAACACACTTTGTGGCAACTGCGCCATTTGGTGCGCGCTATAAAACAGTGACACAACCCCAGGCGCTGTCGTTTCCCAGTGGAACTTATAAACTGCATATAGATAAGGCCCCACGATAAGCATTGCGCAGACATACGGAAGCATGGCAACAAACAACGCACGCACCCGTTGATCGAGCGATGTTAATGAATCGTTGATGACAAGAAGCTTTGTTGCAACCAAAACGACTGAAAGCGCCAAGCAGGCGACGCCAAGCGGAAGATACCCTCCCAAGAAACCAATCATGACGGGTAAGCACCCAAATACTAATTGTCGGAGGTTGGACCTCTCGCTATAAGCCAAGGCACCGTATGCGGTCCATGGAATAATAGATGCACAGAAGACAAATGGCGGTTGACCGTGTGCGTTAATCATGTACACACTGAATGCGAATGCTGTGGCTATGAACGCGGCTATACCAAATTCGAAAGAGAAGAAACGGGTGAACAACTTTAACGAGAAATAGAACGCAAGAAAAGAATGTACCATAAATATCAAAACCAAAAAGCGACCGAGCTGTTGCAGAGTCGTAGTTCCCGGTGGTACTAGTAATGAGTAGATAACGACCAATGGATGGTAAGCGAAGAAATTGGGGCTAAGAAAAAAGTCGGAACTGCCGTTGAATGTCGAGAAGTCGATCGCCGTGAAATTAAGTGAATGGATCAGCGCATGTGTTTTGGCTAAGGCCGGCAAATACCAGCCCAGTACGTCCCCACCGTATAGAAATCCCGCGTCGATAGAGCCATTCTTCAATGCCGGCAGGTAAAAAATGCCCGTCATCGTAAAGGCAAGTGCGAAATATCTATTCCGTTTAATGAGCGCGAGGGCTGTGGTAACTGCAGTGATTAACACCTCAACAGCCATATGTTTGGTCAAAGCAAACCCGCTTTTTATTTTTGCGTGGCGAAGAGCAAATAAATACATCAACATCTTTCACAAAATCAAACATGGATGACTGGTTACTTCGCAACAAAGTGAAAACCCTCACGGTTTATTAAAAAGTTTTTTTAAAGTAATCTTGAATGCGTAGCCGAAAGGAGAATTTCGTATCTCTTCAAGTATCTTATTGCGATCGAAAAGGTTTTTTCGCATTTCAACCAGATCCCGTGTTCGCTCCATTAGGTCTTTGCTGGCTTGCTCCAACTGCATGGTTCGTTCGGAAAGAGTTTGGCGCGTTTCAACCAGATCCCGTGTTCGCTCCACCAGGTCTTTACTGTCCCGCTCCAGCAGTACGGTTCGTTCGGAAAGGGTTCGGCGCGTTTCAACCAGATCCCGTGTTCGCTCCACCAGGTCTTTACTGTCCCGCTCCAGCAGTACGGTTCGTTCGGAAAGGGTTCGGCGCGTCTCTAGTCTCTACCAGCTCCTGAGTCCGCTCGACGAGAGCTTTGCTGACCAGTTCCAGCCGCTCCGTTTGTTCAAAGAGCGTCGCGCCGAGGAATTCATCCATAGATGACCCTGATTTACTTTTATGGTTCTGCCGCTTTATCTTTTCCTGCAAATACTGAATCGTAACCTGCATATTCTCGGCAAATGAGATCAATCCAACACCTTCCATGTACAAGTAATCTAGGCCAGATTCAAAGAATCCGCGTAACGCATCTTCAGGGGAGCAAACAATTGGCTCTTCGTGAACGTTGAATGAAGTATTCACAATGGCTAATTTACCTGTAAGGTTCTTATAATGGGTGAGCACCTGATGGATAAGCGGATGGACGGCAGCACTCACCAACTGAGGCCTCGCAGTCCCATCAACATGAACGACAGCAGGGCACATTTGCCGCATAATCTCGGTACAGTATACCGTGACGGTCATGAATTCCAGTGAATGACGCACACGATCAATTCCGTAATAACAGATTTCTGCATCCTCTTCCCGCGTCATGGGCGCAAACGGCATGAATTCGGTACGATTGAGTCGTGCATTCAGGTTTTGGTTTATGCTCGTTTTCGTCGCTTGCGCCAAAATTGAGCGATTTCCCAAGGCCCGTGGGCCAAACTCGGCTGCACCCTGAAAGATAGCCACCACAGCTCCTTGAGCCAGCAGTTCGGCAATGGTTTCTGCCGGGACTGCAGGAACGTTGAACTTTATCCCTTCTTTTTCAACTGCGGTGAGCGCCTTCTCTGCGGGGTAAGAGGGTCCGAGGAACATGGATCTTAAAGGTTGGGGGTTGAACTGCTTTGCGCCTGAAGCAGCAAACCAAGCCGCGCCGAGCGCAGTCCCTTCGTCAGTCATGGGGGGAGCCACAAAAAGTCGATTAAAGCCAGATTCAGCAACCCTCTGGTTGATTTTTACATTTGCAAATAAACCACCGGCCAAGCAAATATTAGAACTCTCCCATCCGGCTGAACGCGCATTCGACAAGATTTGCAGAATATGCCTCTCGGAAAAATCCTGTAGCGTGGCCGCCAGTTCTTCCCTGTCAATCCCCTCAATTTGTGCACGAAATGGAAGCAATTTAGCCGGATTTGGAAGGAGCTGCGGCGGGGAATAATGGTCATAACAATTTATCCAATGAAGAGACATTTCCAATTCAACAGAATCCTGCTCAAACCATTTCTTTAGTAAATTATTGCATCGATCCGTTGGTTTACCATAAGCAGCCAGTCCCGTGATTTTCCCTTCATGCCTCAGAGGCATAAAACCGAGTAAGGCGGTGACAAAGCTGTATAGCGTTGTCACCTTTACATATTGCAGAGCGTCAAATTTATCCAACGGACGAATACCATCTGTTTTGCTGCAACGGTACAAACCGCCAAACCAAAGATCGTTACACATCCCCCCATCGTATGTAAGACAGAGGGATTCTTCAAAACCACTCCCCCAAAAAGCTGACGATGCATGGGCTTCCTCATGCCCAACAAAAACTTTTTCGCAGGGAATCATATTCAGAGCGTCAAGAAAACCTTGACCATGCGCCAATGTGGCAGCCAACCTTGGTTGCGGCAGCAAAGTTGGATGAAGCTTGCTCTTGTTATCATGCCGCTCTTGAAGGAACTCCGGCGCAGAAACAGCAACCTTGTCGATGCGATCCCAAGGGATCGCATTAAGTAGTTCGTGAAGCGGTCGGCCATCCTGTTTAAAACGGGAAAGACGTTCTAAAGACACAGCAAACACTGGATCTCCCTTGGGTGTGACGATGGCAATTGCGCTATCGTGCATACCGCTATAGTTAACGCCGAGAATACAGCCGCTGGGAGGATTAATTAAAAAGTCTATCGGATCTATTATGGATCTATACATTCACTCACTGCTCCTATATGAAGCTTCATTATTTATTTTGAGTGATACAGACTCAAAAGGTATGCCCACGATACCAAATCTTATTTTACTTGAGTAAACATTTATAACAAGGGCGTCATGAACGTAGTGGTGCTGTATGTGATTGTACGAATCCCCATTCGCCAAGGAGGACATCACCACATATTGGCCATTTTGTAACATTGGAAACCTGAAGACAAATTCAGCCGTAATTTCTTGTCCAGCCATCACCAGACAGTGTCTACCCTGCGTAAAGGGTATAGTATTCTCACCAAAAAGCTCCTGCCCCAAGTGATCTTTCACAATAAAACCGAGAATCGGACTGGTTAATGTGCTATGCGCCTTGGCGCGCATAATCACGCGCACTCTCTCTCCGCCTTCGAATTCGCTCGTTGATTTGTTTTCAATTTTCTCCATTGAGAAGGAGACCACTTCAGCCACGCCTGATTTAAAACCAGTTGCCACAGCCAAGTTATCGAGGACAGAAGCCTTTGATTCGTAGTCAATGACCGGCGCTTGTTCCGTAGCCTTGTCCTCCTGCGCCGTCACACTGTGCGCATCGCTATTCGATAGAGCGTTCAATTTAACCTCATCGCCATATAGCCCTTGTAGCGTATACTGTAGGTAGAAATCACAAATATCTCTGGGATTACCCTCCTTTAACGCCTGGCCTTTTTCTAGCCAGAGCACGCGATGGCATAAATTTTTTATAGAAGGAGTATCATGACTAACAAAAATGATCGTCCCATTCTTCATAAAATTCCTCAGAAACCGCATGCACTTCTGTGTAAATAGGGCATCGCCCACCGCCAGAGCCTCATCAATAACGAGGATATCAGCATCCACATGAACGATGACGGCAAAGGCGAGCCGTACAAGCATACCGCTTGAATATAACTTAATGGGCTGGTCTATAAAGTCAGCAATATCGGCGAAAGCGACAATGTCGTCGTAACGCTCATCAATTTCTTCTTTCGTCAACCCCAATATTGCCGCATTCAAATACACATTTTCGCGCCCGGTGAACTCAGGGTTGAACCCCGACCCGAGCTCCAGTAATCCAGCGACGCGGCCATTTGTTTCCACTCTGCCGCTGCTTGGGGCCAGCGTCCCGCAGATGATCTGCAACAGAGTAGACTTGCCGGAACCGTTGCGTCCAATGATGCCGATCGTCTCTCCCTTCTTTACCTGAAAACTGATATTTTTGAGCGCCCAGAATTCGCGAAAATACTGCTTGGTTTCAAGGCCGGCCATTCGCTGAAATTTTGGAATAATAAAATGTTTTAGACGGTCGCCCGGTGTGTCATAGAGCTCATAGCGTTTGGATACGTTGTCTATCAGGATTGCAAAGTCATCAGATGACATCGGCAAATCCCTTTCTGGTTTTTTGGAACCAGGCATAACCCATCCAAGCCACGAGAATCGAAATCACGCTGTATATCGCTAAACCAGTCCAATTCGGCAATTGACCAAAAATAAGGACTGAGCGAGCCTGCTCAATAATAAACGTTAATGGATTGACCATAATCCATGGTCGTAAGTCTTCAGGCAAGGCCGTAATGGGGTAGAAAACAGGGGAAAAGAATAGCATAACCGTCATCGCAAGTCCAATGGTTTGCCCTACATCTCGGATAAACACACTCAGGGATGCAAGAACCCAAGCCAGGCCTAACGTGAGGATTACAAAGGGAAGCAACACCAGCGGTATGAAAATAGCCGTCCAGTAAAAGTAGCCATTCAAGATGATGAAGGCGATAAGCAGAACAAGCAGGCTGACTAGACTATGGAAGAGCGCTGCTCCCATGCTGATGACTGGGAGGATTTCCAGCGGGAAGACAACTTTTTTAACATAGCTGACGTTACTCAGAATCAGGCCGGGGGCGCGGTTGAGGACCTCGGCAAACAGACTCTGCATTATCATGCCCACAAACAGCAATACGGCAAACAGGGGTTTTGTTTCGCCCCCACCGACACCCCAACGGGCTTTGAACACTACAGAGAAGACGAATGTGTACATCCCCAACATGAATATTGGGTTAAAAAAGGACCACAGCAGCCCAATGACAGAACCTTTATAGCGACCCACCACCTCACGTTTGGTCATTTGAACAATGAGCTGACGATTGCGCCACAGGCTGCGGACCAGTGAGGTCAGGGAAACTTGGGGTGCAACGTGGGGATTCATGTATATCCCATCACAATATCTAAACCACCGGCTTTCACTCGGTCATCTTCTTTTTGAGTTTTCTTTTCACCGCTATGAGCCGTGCCGCCAAGCCCTGTCTGCGCAGTGCTCGTGCTTGAGCAACTACCCAGCGCCAACTCAGTAATTGTGAGACAAGCCTAAGCACGTTAGCCGCAGGCGCAACTTGTGATGGTAGAGTTGGGAGAATAGTCTCGTAACCTGTATATATGGCAAAAGCGGCCGGGAAGATATCGCTGATGACAGCATTCTCTTGTCCTTCATCCCAAGGATCGGAGGGGAACTCATTCTCGATATCCATGATGACGGTTGAGGGGATTTCCTGACAAATCACATTTTCGCCCACTAGGATCGCCAGCGCTTTTCTATCCAGATAGGGCAAGGCTAAACCCAAATCATCAGGGAACGCCGAAACACGAAAAATAAAACGTGCATAACCATTTGGGGCGGCCGGATTAAGGCAACGGAAATCGATCCTCTCGTGGATGCCATGTATAGGCTGATTTCCACACTTCAAGATGGCAGAGGTTGCTGCGCAATTCTTGTCCGGGTTTCTTGCCAAACTTCCGGTAAGAACCTGAAGATGGTTGGAAAATAGCTTTTCGTTCGGCGCGACAAACACCACAGCATCAGTCTGTGAAGTCCGCCCCAAGACCTCGCCAATGACCTCTCCAACCCTGCGCCGGGTCTTTATCTCTCGATTGGGACCGTAACTAAAGAAATCGATCTCCAGCACGTCAATCGGCACCGACGATTTTGCAAGAGCCGCTTCGATGCCGGATCGATTTTCACTGGCCGTAGTTTTATCTATAATCAGGACCGCCGAAAAGTGATCGTATTCCTGAGCGACCACGCTTGCGATATGCGTATTCAGAACGGTATCCGAATATTCCAGCAGTAAGAGATATAAACGAACGTTTATTCGTACACCGCCATCAGGATTCTGATGCTTGAGCAGAGCGAGCTTCCGTTCTGAAAATCCCAGGTACAGCTCCTTTAGATTCTTATTTAAAGTGAACTTCTGCCTGAATATGCCCTGTGCTTTTGCCATCATTTCGAGGGCTTGATCGGCATTCGTTTTTGCCCAGGCAACATGCTTTAATATGTCATGGCAGATTTTATCAACGGAACATCGGGTGTCGATGTACAGCAGGGAGTCGCTGAAATGCTTTTCAGCGAACTTATTTTCGTCGCAAATGACAAGAGCTCCTGCAGCCACGCTCTCAAACAGACGGCTCGACATCAGTTCGGACTGCTTGTTATCCGGCGATGACAAAACCAGCGCAATACCGGCCTTGGCGATTTCGTCCATCATCGAGACTCCATCAAATGGAATCTCCCCGACATAACTGTCATATCCGCTCCAGACCTTCACCCCTTGGAATATTCTCGGACCGTAGATCCGGAGAGCCCCAGTTTGATCCAAACGTTTCAGCAACTCCTGATGGCGTGACTTCCCACCCCCGAGGGCCTCCCAGTTCATCCCTGAATAAAAAAGCTTGTGGTCGCCCAATGACGGTGGATGAACAACATCGACGATGGAATGGTATAGATTGAAGAAAGGGGGCAGATGGGTTGCAACCCTTCGCACCACACGGCCGACGTGGTCATCAGCAGCGGGAGAACTGCAGCTTATGAAATCGTCATGGCTCAGTAGATTCCGCGTGCAACGCGGATAGCCCCATACGTGATAAAACTGGACAGGATTCCACAGGGCCACAAATGAAAAAACGTCATAAAGTTTTGGGGTATCGTAATGAAGATGAATAACAAAATCGACATCCTTTTTCGTTATAACGCTTGTAGCTTCCTCCAAGAGACGGCCATCCGCGTGAATCTCAATACACTCTAAGCCAAGAGCGGCTGCCGCGATTTTAAGGCGAGCAATGCACTCATCCTCGGCCGTCTTGATTTCCGGCCAAAGCTTTATCACAGCAAAGCGCCCAACGAGCCCCGCAGGGAAAATGAAACCCTGAACCATACTTGCCATACACCTTTAGTTATTATTAGAAGAGATCTCAGGCCGTCGACAGCGGGCGCACCGTGTTGTCTTACTGTACGTTTTCTGTGCTCTGGTAACACCTGGGGTCGACTGGTCCGCATTCGAAGAGGATCGGCGTCAGAGTCGCCCGCCAAACTCCGGTGTTTCGAGCCGCGCCAGAAAGTCGTTATAGGCTTTCTGCAATCCGGTCTTTTCATCGATCTTGGGTCGCCAGCCGAGTGTCTGGATGCGCGAACTATCAAGCAGTTTTTTCATCGTCCCATTCGGTTTGGACTTGTCGTAGACGATGCGTCCATCAAAACCAATCGCCTCGGCGATAAGGCTGGCCAATTCAGCAATGGACAGGTCATGGCCGCATCCCACGTTGAACAGATCGTCCGTCACAGGGACGGCCATCAGGCACTTCATGGCATCGGCCAAGTCGTCCACATATAATACCTCGCGCCTCGGCGTCCCGTCACCCCAGACGACCAAATCCTTTTTCCCGGCCAGCTTCGCTTCGTGCGCACGACGGAGGATGCCGGCGACGACATGGCCATGTTGAGGATGATAGTTGTCACCAGGTCCGTACAAATTGGGGGGGATGACCGATATGAAGTTACGTCCGTACTGTTTGCGATACGCCCGACACATCTCTATCCCTGCGATCTTGCCGATCGCATACGAACGGATATTATCTTCCAATGGGCCTGTCATCAACGCGTCTTCGGAGATTGGCTGAGCCGTTATTGCTGGATAGACACAGTTCGACGCCACGAAAACAAGTTTCGAAACTCCGAAATGATACGCGGCAAATATTACATTCGACTGGATCATCAAATTGCTGTGTAGAAAATCGGCAGGATAGGAGGTATTTGCATAAATACCGCCGACCTTTGCTCCAACATGAAAAACCAGTTCGGGCCGATTCTTGTCCACCCAATCGTAAACGGCTCTTTGGTTGACCAAATCGAGTTCATCACGCGAGGGGAGCAATAAACTGGCCCCCTCATTGCTAAAGCTGCGGACCAGAGCAGACCCGAGCATTCCACGATGGCCGGTTATCCACGTTCTTTTTCCGGCAAACGCAAATGAATCTGCTGTTGTAGAAATAGTTTTACGCATTTCACGCATTAACACACCTCTTTTTTAAATCTACGTCGACATAACTGAGCACCGCCGCCGTTCGCATTTGAAGTTATTATGATCGATGTCAGTTAACAGCAAATTTCAGTCTAGATAGAGGAAAAAATAAAACGGCGATAACGTCACGCGCTGATCAGCATGTCCTTTATTCTTGAGCCTCGATCAAAGCATCCGATACTATCTATCCATGACAATCGGTTCGGAAATCAACCGGGGGTTATTTCTCTCCAGTAACTCAGGAGATCCCGCAGCGTCTGCCGAATAGGAATTTCCGGCTTCCAGCCCATTTCCTTTTCCAGTTTAGAGGCATTGCAGAGCATGACCTGGATATCATTCGGACGGATACGAATCTGCTGTTCTTGCAGTTTGATCTCTTTGACCGTGCTTTCACCGATCAGCATGGCCATAAGATCCCCAATCCGCCACGCTCTGTTACTACCGACATTATACGCCTCGCCGCCCTTGGACTTTTCAAGAATAACCCGGTAAGCCCTTATGACATCGCGAACATCGGTAAAGTCCCGTCGTGTTTCAAGGTTTCCCACATGAAGAACCGGTTTACGAAGACCTTTCTCAATCTCGACGATCTGCTTTGCAAAACTCGAGCACACGAATTGCTCCGATTGTCGGGGCCCGATATGATTAAAGGACCGCACACGAATCACATTCATCTGATACGCGGTTGCGTACTGGTACGCCAGCAAATCGGCACAGGCTTTCGTCACGCCGTAGGGACTGGTCGGTTTGAGGGGGTAGTCCTCGTTAACCGGCAGCGCCGCTTCCGGCACATGGCCGTACACTTCACCCGAACCCACGATCAAAATTTTGGCATTCAGATGGGTTGATCGAGCGGCTTCGAGTAAATTAAGCGTTCCGAGAACATTTATATCGTATACAATTTTTGGGTCGGACTCCGCATCGGGAACAAAGGACGAGCCGGCCAGATGATAGATGTAATCCGGTTTAACCTCATTTAAGACTTTTTCAACAACCTTTGAATCCCTGATATCCCCGTACAAAATCGAGAACGGTGATTCGATCCGCGAAAGATTCGACAGATCGCGCGTTAAGGCCATCCCGGAGATTTGATATCCCTCGGCCGCCAACAGATCCGTGAGGTGACTGCCGACAAATCCATTGATACCGGTGATCAGGACCTTGGGTCTATCGTTTGGCAATCTGTCTTTTAACTTTCTCAAGATCGGCCTCGACCATCATTCGGATCAATTCCTCGAACGAGACCTTCGGCTTCCATCCCAATTGGGTCCGTGCCTTGGTCGCGTCGCCCAACAGGTGGTCCACCTCCGCCGGTCTCAAAAATGCCTTATCGACCACGACAAAGTTTTTATAGTCCAGTCCCACGTGTGCAAATGCCAGGTTCACCAGCTCTCTAACGGAATGCTTGATGCCGGTGGCGATGACGTAATCGTCCGCCTTCTCTTGCTGAAGCATCCGCCAGATCGCCTCGACATAATCCCCCGCGTATCCCCAATCCCGTTCGGCGTCCAGATTGCCCAGACGCATCTCTTTATCAAGACCCAACTTGATCCGGGCCACGCCGTAACTGACTTTCCGCGTAATAAACTCCAACCCGCGGCGAGGCGATTCATGATTGAACAGAATCCCGCTGCTGGCAAATAGATTGTAACTCTCCCGGTAATTGATCGTCAGGAAATGGCCGTAGACCTTGGAAACACCGTAGGGACTTCGTGGATGAAAGGGCGTTTTCTCATTTTGAGGAAGCTCCCGGACCTTGCCGAACATCTCGCTGCTCGAGGCCTGGTAAAACTTGATTCCACGATCCACCAACCGAATCGCCTCCAGTACGCGACAGACACCGAGCGCCGTGAACTCGGCCGTCAGGAGCGGCTGCTCCCAGGAGGTCGGCACAAAGGACTGGGCCGCTAAATTGTAAATCTCTTCCGGCCGCGTCTCCTGAATCAGGTTGATGATCGAGAGCTGGTCCAAAAGGTCCGCCTGCCGAAGTTCGATTCGGTCGCGAAGATGCTCGATTCGCTCAAAATTCTCCGTGCTGGAGCGCCGAACCATTCCATAAACACGATAGCCCTTGGACAACAGAAGTTCGGCCAGATAAGAGCCGTCCTGTCCGGTAATCCCTGTAATCAGCGCCTTTTTCATATCGTTGTGAATTCAACTCCGGACAAAAACACCAAGCTTCCTCAAACCTATGGGAGGAAATGATACCAGCTTTAGCTTCGGATTTCAATGAGTTTCATTTAAAATTATTATTGGCTGAATAAGGGGACCACTGGCGTCTCAAAGGTTTCATCGATCAAGCCTCATAAAAAAGCCAGGGGGGGATTGCTCCCCCCCCTGGCTTTCGATCTCTTCCTACACCCGTTGGGGCGTAAGAGTTAGTGTACAACCGCGGTGGCCAAATCTATCTCATCACCACCCGTGCTGATAACGTTACCGGCAAGATCCGTCACACCAGTTACGGTGATTTTATTCGCCGCGTTACCTTGCAGATTGGCTTGGGTCAGCGTATCAGAGATTGAGAGCTGAACCGCATCTCCGCTCGGCAACAGACGCGCACCAAGAACCGCCGGCGCGGTGAAACCGGTGATGCTGAGCTTGTAGTTCCCCGGAACTGACGCCGTCAGTTCGTTGATAGGTTCGACAAAGTAGATAATAATTGTGTCGATGTTGCCGTCACTATTTTGGTCATTAAAGTTAAGGCTCCCATTAGACATATACGGGCCCTTGGCATCTTTAAGGACGAACGTATTGCTGGATGCCCCTTCGATCCCGTCCGAATTGGCGCCCCGGACAAAGCAGGAATACTGCAGCCCGATTTGAGTTGGTTGACCTCCCGCGATTTCAACAAATCCGCCGGTATTCCAGCTAAGAGACGAAACCATGATCGCTTGATTGTTCCCGTTTCCAGCAATCAGAGATACAGTCCCCAGTTGAATCGTGCCGTCTGAGAATATTTCATCCGTGCTGCAGTAGAAATTGTACCATTTCGCGCCCGTTACCGGAGCCCAATCCATTACGGCGGTATGGGTTCCCCCGAAGAGCGTGGACTGGTCCAGGTTAGCGGCATCCAGAACGGTAACGACCGGCGCAGCCGGCGCTCCGACTCCACCATCATTCGTTGTGAAAAAGACGGTGCAATCATTGCTACCACCGCTGGTGAAAAAGGTCGACCACGGTACAGCGCTATCATCCGGGCAGACTCCCATTTGGACAGGGTTTCCATTTAGGTCCTGCATGGAGGGGGCATTAAGGATAGTGACATGATATGCGCCGGAAGTCCCCGTTGTAAAACTCACGGTCAGAAGATCCATCGTGGCATTCCATGACGCCGTGGATGGAAGAAAACTGCCGTTTCCTGGATTGATAACCGTGTTCCCGTCAAAGACGACCTTGACACTGTTTGTAAGGCCGACAACAGTATTAACAGGATCAGAGTAGGGTGTCAACGCCACCGCCTCGTTGAATTTAAATGTGACGCTTGTGGCGCCTGGATTCTGTTCACTGCCGTTTTCCGGCGAGGTCGCCACGACCACCGGGCCGAGGTTATCAAGCGTACAGGCCGTAACGGGATTATTTACCAACACGACCGACGTCTGAAGATCCGCTGGAGCAACAACAGCGGGAGACCAACCACTCACAGTTGCGCTCGCCGAGGCGGCCGTATCCGTTGCATGCACGGCAAAAGACGCGCCTGCTTCAACGTAATCAAACTCGAAATTTCCACTGGCATCGGTTGTCACGGTATTCACGACATTACCTGTTGATCCCGTGCCGGTGTCGCCGTTCGAAGCCGACGTGACGAGCTGAACAGTGTAACCGGAGAGCGGAAGCAGGGCAAAGCCCGTCAGAGTCGGGCAACCGACTACGGTGCCCTTGATGGTGGAATCCAGCTTGCCGACAAATACATCGCCATTGCCGACAAGGCCGGACACCGGCGTGTCGTGGTTGGTGTTATTGGTTCCGCACGTTGTACCACCTGGAGGAACACTGGGATTGGTACCGTCCTGACAAGGATTGGCATCGTTCAGCGAGGTGAATAAAACACTGACATTCAGATACGAAAACGTCGGATAGTGGGGATTCGTTGCTGAAACCGCCGTCCCCATCTTGACCGGCGAACTGACCGAACGCAGGTCGATCGTAATGTCATAGTGCCCTGAGACCGTGCCATTCAATGCATCCGTGGTTGCCGGGATGTTGGCCAGGACGTATTGACCCTGCGCATCCGTCACATCCGTTGCCAAACCGACAGAGACGAGTGCTCCAACAACCGGTTGCAATGTAATCGTATCGCGGACTTTACCCTGGATCGTTCCCTTGGGCTGAAAGGTCGCCGAGTTGGGATCTGTCAGTGAAAGGGAATTGCTCTTGCTCCCCTTGCATCCTCCGATTACGAGCGCGATAAAAACCAGGCCTACGACCGCTACGCCTGAACTCCACTTCTGCATCTTTGACTGCATGTTCTCCTCCTTTGTGATTGCTGCGTGTGTAAAAGCACCCGTGTAAAACATTTACTGACCGATTCGGTGACACATGAGGTTGATTATAGCATGGATTCTGAAAAACAGTAACAGCCGATTATCTCTATCACATTCCTCCCTTCAAGATAAGTATTGTTGGCGATATCAGGGTTAATGCACAGTGAAGAATATCATTTCACCGCGTCCATTTCCGTGACTTCCGTCACAACCTTGAAGTTCCTTCCGAATCATCCTGCCGTCGGTACACCGGCCAAAAGCAACGACATATTCCGGATCGATTCAACCTGTTATAACAAAAACAGTGCGGATCATATCCCAAAATAAAAGGCCTGTCAAGGAAAAAATTACGAATGGATTCGGGCCAGTTCGGCTTCAACAAAACGGCGGATCCGGGCCATCTCGTCCGGTGTCTTGGCCTCAAATCTCAAGACCAGGGCCGGCTGGGTGTTCGAAGCCCGCACCAATCCCCACCCGTCTTCGAAAACGACTCTCACACCGTCGAGCGTGATCAGATCGCGGATGGGCATCGTATCGGGAGGAGGATGGGACCGCAGCGTCTCGAACCGCTCCTTCATTTTCTGCACAACGGCAAATTTCTTGTCATCCGGACAGTCCCGGCGGAGCTCCGGCGTGGAGCTGGTTTTGGGAAGATCGGACAACAATCCGGACAACGGTTGCCGCCGCTCGGCCAGGATTTCGATCAACCGGCAACCGGCGTAGATCGCGTCATCGTAACCGAAAAAACGATCCGCAAAAAAGATATGGCCGCTCATCTCGCCTGCCAGCGCCGCGCCCACTTCCTTCATTTTCGATTTGATCAGTGAGTGGCCGGCCTTCCACATCAGGGTCCGGCCGCCCCGCTTTAGAACGTCATCGTAGAAAACCTGGGAGGCCTTGACCTCCGACAGGATCATCGCGCCCGGCTGACGATGGAGAATCTCGCGGGCAAAGAGGATCAGCAATCGGTCGCCCCACAAAATCTCTCCCCGCTCATCCACCGCGCCGATCCGATCGGCATCCCCGTCGTAGGCGATGCCCAGATCGGCCCGTTGAGACCGGACGGTTTCGATCAAATCCTTGAGATTCTCCGGGACGGTGGGATCCGGATGATGGTTGGGGAAGCGGCTGTCCAGATCGCTGAATAATTCAATCACCTCGCAGCCCATGGCCTTCAGGACCTGCGGCCCGGTCAGCGCGCCCATGGCGTTGCCGCTGTCCACGACCACCTTGATTCCCCGGCCGTCCACCGATTTGAAATGCTGTTTCATGAAATCAAGGTATCGGGGAATGATTTCTTCTGCGTGAACCGGTTGAACCGGGCCGGTTTCATAATCCCGCGCCTCGATCAGCCGCCGGATCTTCTGGAGGTCCTCTCCATAGAGGCTCTCTTTTCCAATGCACAATTTGAATCCGTTGTACTCGGCGGGATTGTGGCTCGCCGTGATCATCGCGCCGCCGTCGATCGGAAGCTGAAACAGCGCAAAATAAACCAGGGGGGTGGGACAGACGCCGATATCCGTCACGCCGATGCCGGTCGAGGTAATGCCCCGAACAAGCCGTTCATACAGGACGGGCGAACTTTCCCGTCCATCCCGGCCGACCGCGATGCGGTGAAGGCTTTTCCGCCGCAGGGTGGTCCCGAACGCCTTCCCGATCTCCTCCGTCAGGTCCGGCGTCAGGTCCTCTCCGATGATCCCGCGGATGTCGTACTCCCGAAAGATCTTTTGCATGGATGCGTTCTTAATATTTCCGTCCATAGTCATCCTGGAAGCGCACGATATCGTCCTCGCCAAGGTAATGGCCGCTCTGGACCTCGATGATCTGGAGCGGCGTCTCACCGGGATTTTCAAGACGGTGCTTCGTGTTCATCGGAATATAGGTGCTCTCGTTGACCGCAAGATCGTACACTTCCTTGCCGCGCGTCACCCGCGCCGTCCCGGTCACGACGACCCAGTGCTCGCTGCGGCGGTGATGCGACTGGAGGGACAGCCGGGCTTTGGGATGGACGACGATCCGTTTGATCTTGTACTGGTCCCCGTTTTCAAGCACGGTATAACTGCCCCACGGCCTCCAGACGGTTCGGTGCACGACATGTTCCTCGGCGTTCCGCTGCTTCAAGGTCTCGACCACCTTGCGGACATCCTGAACCCGGCTTTTGTGACAGACCAGCGTCGCGTCCTCCGTGTCCACCACCACCAGATCTTCAAGACCGATCGTCGCGACGAGACGTTTGTCCGCGTACAGGATCGAGTTCCGGCTGTCCAGATCGATCACATTTCCGACCGTGACGTTTCCCATCGAATCCCTCCGGCTGATCTGATCGATCGCGGTCCAGCTCCCCACGTCGCTCCAGCCGATCTCGACCGGCAGAACCGCCATGTTTTTATGAAGCCGCTCCAGCACGCCATAATCAATCGAGACCGAATCCAGATGCTCGTACACCTTGTCGATCGTCTTCTCTTCATCGGACGTCCCCAGCGCCTTCTGAATCGCGATCAATCCCTGATACAACTTGGGTTGGAGCTCCTGAATCACGGCCAGGATCACCGAGGCCTTCCAGACAAAGATCCCGCTGTTCCAATAGTAACCGCCTTCGGAAAGATACCGTCTTGCGGCGGCCCGATTCGGCTTTTCCGTAAACCGGCCGACCTGGTATGCGACCGAACCGTTTTTCCCCGACCGGTCCCGCCGGCCTGCCCGAGGGGGGCCCAACGGCTTGCCCCGCCGGATATAGCCGTAGCCGGTTTCGGGATGAAGGGGTTTGATCCCGAACGTTACGAGCCAATCCTCTCCGGCCAGACGACTCGCCGCCCGCACCGCTTTGGCAAAGACGGCGCTCTTGAGAATCACGTGATCGGCCGGCATCACGACCATCACGGCCTCCGGATCCGTCCGATCGAGGACCACGGCCGCAAGGCCGATCGCGGCCGCCGTGTTTCGGGCCTCCGGTTCCGCGATGAAATGGTGCGGCGGCAAGGAGGCGACGGCGGCCGACTGCATGCGAACCGCATCCGACTGCCGCCGGTGAGTCACCACAAAAATGTTTTCGGGCCGCGCCGCTTTCCGGGCGCACCGGAGGGTCCGCTGAAGCATCGTCTCGTCCCCGATCAGCTTTAAGAGCTGTTTGGGATAGAGCTCGCGGCTCAAGGGCCAGAACCGGCTTCCACTCCCGCCGGCCAGAATCACCGCATAGAGGCTGGATGGATTCATCGAGTCCTTTTATTCGTGTTTAAGATTTGTATGCGGCGCCGTTTCATAATCTCCCGTTCTTGAAGAGAACCACTCCTGACGGGGAAGCATAACAAAACCCCCGTTCAATAATCAAGGAAAACAGGTTGAATGAGCAAATACAACCGGCTTCTCAAATTCGTTCCACTTGTGATAGGATGACGCCTCATGGATGCCAGGAAACCAGCCTTGATCTTAAACCCCGTCGCCGGCCCGGTCTGGCGGCGTTGGAAAGCCCGGCGGCTGATCGAGCATCTCAAAACGCTCTATCCCGATCTCGTCATCCACCCGACGGTCCGGGCCGGGGACGGAGAACGTCTGGCGCGGACATTGTCCTCCGGTCCGCTCGATCTGATCCTGGTCGCGGGCGGCGACGGCACGTATCATGAAGTGATCAACGGGATGCGGGATTCTTCCATTCCGCTCGGAATTCTTCCGATGGGAACCGGAAACAGCCTCGTCCGCGAGTTGGGGCTGCCCGCCAATCCGTTCCGGGCGGCCACGGCGATCCGCAACGGCGTGGTCCGACCGGTCTACCTGGGCCAGTGCGATCAACGTCTTTTTATATTGATGGTCGGCGCCGGCTTCGACGCGGAGGTCGTCCGTAGCGTCCCGCCGGGTAAGAAAAAATGGGGGATGCCGGCCTACATGCTGGCCGGGATTGAACAACTGTTTCGTTACGGCTATCCCACCCTTACATTCCGTGTAGACGGGAAAGAGCTCAAGGGCACGTCGGGTATTATCGCCAAAGCCCGTTGTTACGGAGGCCCTTTCGCAATCGTTCCGCAGGTCCGGCTGGACCGGCCGGAGCTGATCCTCTGCCTGTTCAAAGGCCGGGGACCCATGACCTATATGAAATATATGCTCGGCGTGATCACCGGGCTGCATACTCGAATGTCCGATGTGGAGTTCCACGGCGGGACGACGATCGAGGTCGAAAGCCCCGCCCCGCTCCAGGCCGATGGCGAAGCGATCGGGATCGGCCCGGCCCGACTGACGATACTCCCCAAACCAATGAATCTGGTTTACCCGTTGCAGCATCGCATAGGATAAATCGCCATGCATCAAAGGTATATGACCTTTCAGCGCGGACTCGTCCGGGGCGTCTGCATCCCGGAACTTGAACCTCATCTGGATTTTTTCGTCCGGGAAGTCCATCATGGGTCGGCCGCGCCGCCGGTGAAAATTTTCTTAGAGCGGCCGAATCGTGTGTTCTCCATGAAACTGCCGACGGAAGATCGGGCGGTTGTGGTAAAACAATTCGGGTGGCGCTCGGTTATTCATAAGCTCGTTCGTCCGCTGACCGGATCCAAGGCGATTCGTTCATTCCGAATCGCAATGACCCTACGGGAGGCCGGTGTGGCCACGCCCCGTCCGCTGATCGCCTGGGACCGCAAAGGCGGCGGAACTGCGTTCGAGAGTTACTATATTTCAGAAGAAATCCCGGACGCCGTCACGCTCCGTCAGATTCTAAAATCGCACGGGATGATCGAGATTGAGAGGGGGACATTATTGACCGAGCTGGCCCGGCTCGTTCGTGGAATGCATGACGCCGGCATCCTTCATCGTGACCTGACGATCGGCAACTTCCTTGTGGCGCCGAAACCGGTCGATGGGAACCGCATCTTTATCATCGACCTGAGCCGTTCCGTCCAACTCGTCCGCGTTCCGCTTCTGATCCGCTTCATGGACCTGGCCCGGATGAAACTTGGGGATTTCTGGCCGGAATTCTTCGAGGCCTACTGTGAAGGTCATCCGGACTGGAAGGCGTGGCGGCCGCTGCTGAATTTTCTGATCCGGTTGCGCCGATGGAAAATGGATTTCTGGAAGAATCTGAAGACCGAACGCGGTTGAATCGCAGTGTTTCTATTTACGCCTCACGGTTTTTTCCAACACCACCATCGTCTGTGCATACAGGAACGGGATCACCGGCCGTTGGGAACGCACCGTCAGCGGAACCGATTTCAACTCCGATTGAAATTCCTCATCCGTCATCATCTTGATCCGGCTCGAAAAACCCTTCAACCGCCGGAAGAAGACATGCAACGCGTTGTGCCGGTAATAGGACAGGATGACCCAGCGGCGCGAAACTCGGGCCAGCTCTTTCAAAATAACGGCCATCTCGTCGCGTGCGAAGCCGTGGTGGAACAGACGCATCGTGAAGGCGGCCTCGACCGAGTCGTCCTTAAACGGGAGATGGCGGATATCCATCACGACATACATCCCCCGGCGGCCTTCCTCAGAAATCCGTTCGCGGGTCCGGCCGACCATCGCGGCCGAAACATCGGCCGCGATCACGCGCGTGCCGTGACCTGCGAAGACGGTCGAGAACCGGCCGTAGCCGCAGGGGGCGTCCAGCACACGGCCCTGGGCCAGACCCAGCGACCGGATCATCTCGTCCACCATCGCCTGCTCGCGGCGGTCCACGAGCTTTTGATCCGGCGCGCCGTACCG
>JACQFA010000042.1 GCA_016200255.1 Nitrospirota bacterium
ATACGATCGGCGAGCTTCCCCGGTAGATTTCGATCGACTCGACATTGGATATCGGTATCGTGCCTATGTTTACCCCGCCGCCCTGGGCCTCGTTCAGCAGAATGCCGTCGAGATAGATCAACACTTGTTCGGAGGATGAACCCCGGATGGAGATCGTGCTGAAATCCCCCAGCCCGCCAAACCGGTTGACACGAACACCGACGGTTTCGGAAAGCGCTTCAGGAATCGAGGTAAACCGCCGCTCAAGATCTTTGCCCTGGATCACCGTTAGAAATGACGGCTGCGCCCCGGTCTCCTCCGCTTCAACGGTCGCGGCTTCAACCGTTATATCCTGCATGACCGTCGGTTGATCCAAACGATCCGGTTCCTGCCCCTCAACGGATTGTTGAGCGATCAACAGGGTTGTGATTAAGCCAAGCATACAGATCAACCTTTTCAACTCACGTCTTCCTTAACAGGTCTATCCAGGATCCTTTGGAACATTGAGGCGAAATACCATCGGAACCACAAGATCAATATCCCGATCCATCGGCGGCTGTGGAAACCTCGACACCCGCCTCACCGTTGCAACGGCCTCCCTATCCAGAATGGGAAATTCCGAAGATTTGACAATCTGAATCCCGGTAGGCTCGCCGCCGGGCAGAATGCGGAACCGGATTTGAGCGGCACCCTCCTGCCCACGGACTCGGGCCAGCCAGGGATATCGTTTGGCCTGTTCCAGGCGACTCCGCACATCTTGAAGAAAGCGCGTCATCTCATTCCGTAAAGGATCGATCACGCCGGCCGTTCCATCGGTCTGCGTCATCGTGTTAAAAGCGATCTGCTCAACCGGCCCGGCTGAAGATGGGCCCTCTTTCTCCAGGGAATCGGCCGATGGAACCGCCGAACTGGAAATTGTCTCTTCGTGAATCGCCTCAAGCGGTATCGGATCTTCGCCGATTTCGGAAGGACGGCGCTGCATCGAATCTCCCTCATCGGCAGCGGGTGATATTTCCTGCATGGCCCCTACGCGCGGGCTTGCCTTCACCGGCCGCTGGATCGATGCGACGGCAGCGATGGTCTCGACACGGTTGATCAAGTTCACCTCGATTATGGATTCCGGCAACGTCCCTGGATTGACGAGTGGGATGGTGTAAAAGATTGCCAGCGCGCCGATCACAAGATGTAATCCGGCAGAGATCCCGATAAATTTCAAAAACGACTGTTTTGATATTCCCATCGTTTTAATCCGGAACCATCGTTAGTCTCGGTTTTCCCGTGGTCGGGTGTGAATCGATCAAGGTTCGGCAATGATAGACCTCTTCGATCCCCTTTTCGGTCAAAACCTCCCACGGCGTCCCCAGTCGCGCGATCCGGCCCTCCTTCAAAAGAAGAAGCCGCCGGCAGAGCTGCGAGGCCATGTTCAGGTCGTGCGAAACGACCACGATGGTCATCTTCTCATCGCGATTCAACTCCCCCAACAAGGAATAAATTTGTGACTGGTGATGCAGATCCAAAAAGGTGGCCGGCTCATCCAATAATAGGATTTGCGGCTGCTGCGCCAGCGCGCGCGCGATGATCACACGCTGCTTCTCTCCTCCCGAAAGCTCGGAGAACATCCGATCCGAAAACCGTTCGACCCCCATCCGCTCCATCGACGCCCGTGCGATTCGATGATCCTCGGCGCTTTCAAAGGCCCAGCCTTTCAGGTACGGATAGCGGCCCATCAGAACCACTTCAAGAACGGTGTAAGGAAAGACGACCGGATGTTCTTGAGGGACCATCCCCACCCGTTGGGCCAGACCGCGAAATGAAATGGCCGAAAGGCTCGTCGATTCGAAGCGGACGTCTCCTTCAACGGGACGCTGTTGCCGCGCCAGGATTTTCAGCAGGCTTGTCTTTCCGGAGCCGTTCGGCCCGATGATGCCCAGTATCTCGCCGCGTTCGATCGTGAGGTTGATCCCTTTCAGGACCCATTCCAATCCATAACGGAACCCCACTTCTTTTAATGCATACAGGGCTGGCATCTCCGTGTCCGCCATAGTCATCGTTCACGCATTGGAAATTTTCATCTTTCCGCGCCATAGGAGATAAAGGAAAAACGGTCCGCCGCAGAGGGCCGTGATCACGCCGACCGGAATCTCGGTTGGAGAGATCAGCGTTCGCGCCATCATATCGGCCGTCATTAAAAATATCCCCCCGCCCAGAACGGAGGCCGGAAGGAGCAGACGGTGGTCCGGACCGATCAGGATACGGAGAACATGAGGAACCATGATCCCGACGAAACTGATCAGTCCGCTGATCGAAACGACGGCGCCGGTTAATAGCGCCGATGCGAAAAAGGCGATCCGTTTCGTCCGTTCCGCGTCGAGACCGAGCGTGACGGCCGTCTCATCTCCCAACGCCAGCAGGTTTAATCCTCTCCCCAGTCCGAAAAGCACGGCCATGCCGATCAAAGAATAGACCGCGACAATCGTCAGCGCCTTCATGTCCGGCGACCCCAGATTTCCCATCAGCCAGTAGACGATGCCCATGACCTTGTCGGCATCCGTCATGTAGGCGATGAACATGATCACGGCCGAGAGCATCGAGTTGAGAATGACCCCGCCCAGCAGAAGCGTCTGAACGAAAACCTTGCCGTGAACGTGAGACAGGCGATAAAGAAAGAACAGCGTCATCAGACCGCCCAGGAAACCAAACAGCGGCAACGGGCTCAACCCCCAATAGGAAACATTCAAGCCGACGAACAGAGAGAGAACGACTCCCAACGCCGAACCGCTCGAGATCCCGATCACGAACGGATCCGCGAGCGGATTTCGAAGAAGCGCTTGAAGCGTCACCCCGACCACCGCCAGTGTTCCGCCCACCAACCCGGCCAGTAACACACGCGGCAGTCGGACCTCTAAAAGAATCGTGCTCCGACTGACGTCCGAGGCACCGGCCATTCCGGATGAAAGACGGGCCCAAAAAATCCTGATGGCATCCGACAGGGTGATCGGCTCCGTGCCATGGAGAAGACAAATCAGGATCGTGATGATCCATATCACCGTCAGTATAGAAAGAATGGCCAACCATCGCTTCAACGTGAGCATTTTTATCGCACTGGTTCAAGACCGACGGCCGGATGGAGCAGCCGCGCCAGTTCTTCGATTCCATCGACGATTCGCGGGCCCGGTCGGTTCAATAGATCACGGCTCACTTTGTAAATTTTTCCATTCTTCACAGCGGAAAGAGAAGACCAGCGGCTCCAGTACTGCTTCTCTTGATCCGAAACTATTTGATCCGCGTCCATCGCAAGAATGATTACTTGGGGATCCTGTTGGATCACATATTCCATCGAGACGATCGGATAGGCCTTCTCCAAGCCGCCGGTGATATTGAGACCGCCGGCCTCATGGATCAGATCGTCGATGTAACTCCCCTTCCCGATAGAGATCAAGGGATCTTTATCCACAACGTAGAGCAGTCGAGGCCGCGACACCGAGAGAGTCTTTTGTCGAACCGACTCCAGCCTTCCACGCAGCTGTCTTACTTTTTCAGCCGCCGGCTCGTCCGCTCCGGTGATCTTTCCCAAAATGAGAATCGTCTCGAAGACCTTTTCGATGGAAGATGGATCGACCGTAAAGTACGGGATATGAAACTGCTCGAACCGCGCGAGGCTTTGGTTTTGATAGATCCCGGCGACAGCCACGACCAGGTCGGGATGGAGCGAGAGGACCTTCTCAAGGTTCGGATTCATGCCACCCACCTTGGGCTTCGTCATGGCCGCCGCCGGATAATTGCAATAGTCCGTGACGCCGACGATCCGGTCATCCAGTCCGAGCGAAAAAAACATTTCGGTCAGGCTGGGAGCGAGAGAGATGATCCTTTGTGGAGGCGTCGTGAACCGTACTGAATGGCCGAGATCGTCCGTCGCGGTGACCGGTACGGCATGGACGGGAGAAGGTGTGAGGAGTGAGGCGTGAGGCGTGAGGAGAAAAAGAAAAACAATAATGATAAATTTCGAGCGCATAAAAAATCCCCAAAGGTAGAAAAACGTCCTTGAGGATTGCACCCTGCTTCTTGACCCTAAGGTGAGCCGATCCGCTCTCTTCGTTCGGAGAGGAACAGGCCGCGCGTTCAGGCAGGTCTTCTGGCTTGTGGATCATCCTCCCCCTGCGTCTTCCCGTTCTCTTTCGAGAACAGTGACATCGTGCAGGCTTCGTCCCCACTCACAGCGGCGGGACCGCCCCCGATTCAAACGGGGTTCCCTTCACCTGAATGCTTTATGTGTGGTTATCTATAACAGACCGCGGAATGCATTGTCAAGCTGGATCTAAAGCAGGCCTTTGCGTTTGAGATAGTCGCGGTCGACTTTTTGCGGAGGCGCTTCCGGTCCGCGCTCAAGAAGAAGACGTTCGATATATTTCCCGATCAGGTCACACTCGAGATTGATGGTCGTCCCGACACCTTTAAGGCCGAGCGTGGTCGCCTCTGCAGTATGCGGAATGATCGCGACCTGAATGTCGCGGTCGGTCACCTGATTGATCGTCAGACTGATCCCGTCCACGGCGATCGAGCCCTTCTTAATGCAATACCGCAGCAGGTCTTTGGGCATTTCAATCGTCAGGAGCCATGCGTCCTCGTCCTGACGTCGGTCGCGAATCAGGCCAACGCCATCGATATGCCCCGTCACGAGATGCCCGCCCAGACGGCTGTTCACACGCACGGCGCGTTCGAGATTGACGGCATCACCCGCCTTGAGCGAGCCGAGATTGGTGACGTTCATCGTTTCGGACGAAACATCCGCCGTAAACTCTTTTTCCGTCCTTCCCGTCGCGGTGAGGCAGACGCCGTTCACCGTAATGCTGTCGCCCACGGCCAAGTCTTCCAGCACCGTCCTGGCCAGTACGGACAATCGGGCCGACCTTTTCCGACGGTCAATTGTTTGAACGACGCCCATCTCTTCAACGATCCCGGTAAACATGGACTGCATCATACCAGAGGCCGATTCGGAGTGTCAAAGAAGCAAAAAATAACCGGCCTTGGGCGTGAATCAGATTGAACCCCGAACAAGATCCCTGATACAATCCGGTCGAGGTTCATTCATGATCTATGATGTCATTGTCGTCGGCACCGGTCCAGCCGGATCCACTGCGGCGCTTGAGCTGGCCCGTCGCGGCTGCCGTGTGCTGGCTCTGGAGAAGAAACGCCATCCCCGTTACAAAGTCTGCGGTGGAGGTTTATCGGTCCGATTGAATCATCTGATCGGCCGTGGTTACCACGCCGTCGTGGAAAAAACCGTCACCCGACTGGTGATGGCCTGCCAGGGACGCCCTTCCTTCGAGGTTGCGTTTGACGCGCCGATCGCCTACATGACGATGCGGGACCGCTTTGACGCCTATCTGATGGAACAGGCGCGGCAGGCCGGATGTGAAATCCGCGAAGACGAACCGGCGATGGAGATGGAATCGATGGACGATTCCATCCGGGTGAAAACGCCGCGTGGGGAATATCATGCCCGCACGATCATCGGGGCGGACGGCGTTCCGAGCGGCGTGGCGAAAAGCCTCTTTCCAATGAACAAGACGGTCTGCGGCGTCGCGCTGGAAAGCGAAACGGCCCCGGCGTCCGGCCGGTCATGGTCCGATGACGGCGTCTTGATCGATATCGGTTTCATCCGTCATGGGTATTCCTGGATCTTTCCAAAGGCCGATCATCTCTCATGCGGCCTGGCCACATTTCATCGAGACCGTCAAGACCTCCGTGCCCGTTATGGTCAATTCGCACTGGAACATCCCACGCTTCCGGCTGCAGAAGCGCAACGGACGATCGGCCATCTCATCCCTCACTTCTCCCCGAATGCCGGCTCACGGGTTCATGGACGCGCGATTCTGGTTGGAGACGCAGCCGCAATGATGGATCCGTTTTTAGGCGAGGGGATCTACTACGCAATCTGGAGCGGACAACTGGCGGCCCAAGCCGTTGCGGAATTTCTCAAAGAGGGAAAACCGCTCACTTCCTACGATGACTCCGTCCAGAAAGAAATCGAGCCGGAACTTCGCACCGCGCACCGGATCGCGTGGATCGTCTATCATTTTCCCCGTCTCGTCTTCCGATTAACGTCCCGGCGGACGGAATTCCTCGTGGGATACGGAAAGGTTCTGCAGGGCCGGATGTCTTATCAGGGTCTGTGGAAACGGGGGCTTGATCCCCGACGCTGGTTCGGCCGTCTTCTCTGACTCAGCTCATCCGGACCGTGCGGGCAAAGAGAACCGTCACAACCGCCAAAAGAATGCCGATCCCTCCGAAGGCGCCGGTGTATCCGGAGATCCCGATCAGGAATCCAGTCAGGATCGGCCCGCCCGCATGGCCGATATCCATGATCGTTCCGAAGACGCCCATCGCCGATCCCAACGATTGTTCCTTGCAGAGATCCGCCACCATCGCCGATGTGGAGGAGCCGATCACGGCCTCGCCGAAACCGAAGATCAGCGACAGAGAAAGCAGGCCGATGAGACCGGCCGTCCAGGGTATTGCGATCATGACGGCGGCGCAGATCATCTGGCCCGTGAGGATCAATGGACGTCGGCCGATCCGGTCCGAGATCCGACCCATCACCGGCTTGGCCAGTATCGAAGCGAGACCCATCGCGCCGAACAGCAGGCCGACCTCGCCGGCATTAAGACCGATCTTGATTCCATATAACGGCAGGAAGGCCATCAGGGCTCCGGAGGCCGTCATGGAGACCGCCTCCATGCCGCTGATCGCCAGCACCCGGCGATCGCCGCCCACCTCGCGGAGTCCCCGGAAAAGGGCAGCGGAAGATTCATGACGCCCGCCTGCCGGCAGGCCCGACGCCGCCGGGGCCTGATGATCTTCCGGAAGTCTGAGATTAAAAAACAGGACGAGCAGAATCAGACCGATCGCGGCGCAGACCCCAAAAGTCGGCTCGAATCCGAACCAGACCAGAAGATATCCGCCAACCATCCGGCCCGACAACCGGCCGGCCTGGCTGAAGGAGGAGTACCAGCTCAAGGCCGCTCCCCGTCCCTCGCGGAACAGATCCACCACGACGGCCAGCGCCACCGGGGCGAAGATCGCCGTGGCCAGCCCGTGAAAGGCGCGCAGAACCATGAGCTGCCATATCCGGTTCACCAGAAAATAAAAAAACGGCGCGATCGCAAACACCGCCAGCCCGATGAAAAGCAGCCGGCGGCGTCCGAGAAGATCCGATAACGTTCCGGCCGGGAGTTTGAAGAGAATACCCGTAATGGTCGAGAGGCCCACGATCAGACCGATCGCTTCGGGGTGGGCCCCGAGCCGCTCCGCAAAGAGCGGGAGCAGCGGCGAGCGGATCAGATCGTAACTGATAAAGGCCAGAAAGCTGATGACGCAGAGCAGCCTAAAGGAGGAGCGAGCAGCGGCCTTCGTCGTCATGAACGAAAGTCCTTTAGAATCGGACCGTCAAAAGATCGACTGAAGTGACCACCTCCCGCCGGGTCAGATCCAGAGGATGAATCTCGGTCTGTGGCAGCGGAATATGGAAGACCAGTTTATGATCGTCAATCTCGGCCAGCGATCGGGTCGCGCTGACGACCCCGAAGGTCACGCCCAGGATCACCCCGATCGCGGCGCCGTAGCCGATATAGATATAGTGGTCTTTGGGATGTTTCGCAAAAACAAGGGTCGATCCCCCGACCAGCGCTCCCGCCAGCCCGCCGTAAAATCCGTCTTTGAAAACCGTCTCAAAGGTGTTCTCGGCCGCCGCCGCTCTTCCCGGATAAAGCCAGGCCACAAGACATGCCACCAGCAAAACTCCGCTCATTTTGCGCATCCGATCCTCCTTAGGGTGTCACGGTTTGAGATATTCCCGTATGCCTTCTTCAAAGCTCAGCAGTTCCAGGCTGAAGTCATGGACGGCGTCGGTTGAATCACAAATATTGTCTTCCTGAAGCATAATCAACTGTTCGCGTGTGATCGGCGGATTGGGCAGCAACAATTCCGAGATCAGCGCGCCCGGCTTGACCAACGGAATCGGGATATGAACCGCTTTTTTCTTTTTCTCAAGAACTCCGGCGATCATTTGATAAATTTGGTTGTAGGTCAGGCGCTGAGGGCCGCCCAGTTCATAGACCTTTCGATAGCTCAATGAATTTCCGACCGCGAGCGCAAGACAGGCGGCGACATTTCGGACGGAGATCGGCTGGATACGGGATTCCCCCCGACCGATGACCGGGACGATGGGGGCGGATCGGATGATGCGGGCGATGAGGTTGACGAATTGGTCGCCGGGCCCGAAGATCACGGACGGCCGGAAGATCGTCCAGTCCAGACCGCTATGGATCACGGCCTGCTCGGCCTGATACTTGGTCCGATGATACCGGCTTTTTGCATCCGAACGGCTGCCCAACGCGCTCATCTGAACGAACCGTCGGATACCGGCCCCGGATGTCGCTTTCAGAAGATCCGCCGTCCCCTGAAGATGAATCCGTTCAAAAGTCGCCGGGCCCTTCTCGACAAGGATACCCACGAGATGAATCACGGCCTGACAGTCTTTAAGACCGGCCTTGAAGTTCTCCGGATCGGTGAGGTCCCCGTGAAGCAGTTCCACCGTGGGCGGGAGAATCCGCTTCGCCCGTTCAAGATCGCGGACCAGACAACGGACCTTATGCCCGGCCCCGTGGAGTTGACGGACCACCTCCCGGCCGACAAAACCGGTGCCGCCGGTCACAAAGATTCTCACAGATAGCCCTCCAGGATGAAATCCTCGCCGACGCGCGTGATCGAGATGTCGTGGACCAACACGGGTTGGTTTGCATCCGTCCCGACGGACCCTTCCATAACCGCAACGGCGTCCTTCCGCCCGATGATCTTCGGCGCGATGAACCAGATAAGCTTGTCCACGATACCGGAGCGAAAGGCCGAGGCATTGATCTCGCCGCCGCCCTCGATCAGCACGCTCGTGATTCCGATGCGGCCGAGCTCGGTCATCAGTTCGGAAAGGTCAACCCGTCCATCTTGATCCTTAACAATTAAAACAGTCGCGCCGGCCTGATCGAGCGCGCGTATTTTATTCGGATGACCGCGACGTGTCGTCGCGATGAACGTTTTTGCATTTGATCTTTGAGTCAGCAGATGAGCGGTCAATGGAATTTTGAGGGTGCTGTCCACGACAACGCGATGGGCGTCCCGGCCGTTCACTCCCGGAAGGCGTGTGGTCAACCGGGGATTATCCGTCAACACGGTATTAATTCCAACCAAGACAGCGTCCGAGCGATCCCGAAGGCGATGCGCTTGCAGCCGTGCCTTCTCACCCGTGATCCAGGTGGTCGAACCTTTCAATGACGCAATCTTTCCATCAAGGCTCATCGCTGTTTTTGAGATCACAAACGGTTTTCCGGTCGTAATGTATTTAACGTAGGCTTCATTGAGTCTCAAGGCTTCCCGCTTCAGAACTCCTTCCGTGACCTGAACTCCGGCGCGACGGAGAAGCGCAATCCCTTTCCCGCTCACTTTGGGATTGGGATCCCGCATCGAAATGACGATTCGTTTGATCCGGCTCTTTATAATGAGCGGCGCGCAAGGCGGGGTGCGTTTGTCAAGATGACAACAGGGTTCAAGATTGATATAGAGCGTGGCGCCTTTGGCTCGTGAGCCGGCTTTCTTCAAAGCCACCGCCTCGGCATGCGGCCCGCCGGCGCGACGATGATACCCCTCGGCGATCACCCGGCCGTTCTTGACAATGACGACGCCGACCATCGGGTTAGGACTCGTCCGGCCCGCTCCCTTCCCGGCCAGCTCCAGCACCCGCCGCATGTAGGTTTCGTCCACTGTATCAGACTTTCTTGACATAGTCTGCATTCAGTTATAAGCGAAGGGGCATAAAGAGTCAAGCCGCTTGACAGCGACGGGCAATCAGACTAGATTAACTTTCCATGACCGACTCGCGACAAGAACTGGTTCAACGTCTTTTTTCAGGAACCGGAGAGACCTACGACTCGATGGTCTATTTTGGAACTTTCGGATGCGATCAGTCATGGAAGAAGAAGATCCTTGCAAAAGTTCCATCCGCGTCCACGCGGGTGCTGGATCTTGCCTGCGGGACGGGAATCGTCACCTTTGAGATTGCACGGCGACTTCCTCGCTGCCGCGTGATCGGGGTCGATATGACCCAAGAGTACCTTGACGTGGCAAGGAAAAAGGCCGAAAGATTTTCGATCACCAATGTGGAATTTATTCATCAGCGGGCGGAAGAGGTCTCTTTCAAAGAACCGTTTGATTGTGTCACGGCCTCTTACCTGGGCAAATATGCCGACCTCAAACGATTGACCCGGAACGTGAAAGGGATGCTCAAAGAAAACGGCCTCTTTATCATGCATGACTTCACCTATCCTGACAACCCGTTAATCGCATCCCTCTGGGAATTTTATTTTAAACTCCTTCAAACGGCCGGAAGCCCGTTTTATCCACAGTGGCGCACGATCTTTTACGAACTTCCTCAGGTCGTGCGCAACACCTCATGGCTTCCCGACCTGGTCGATTCACTGCGCGAATGCGGCTTCACCCGGATCACGGTTGAACGCTTGATCGTCGGTTCCGCCGCGATCGTTACTGGAAGAATCGGAAAACCAGAAGACCCAGACCCAACAGGATCACTCCCAGGCTGATCGATTTTAGAATCTTTTCGTACTGTGCCGTTTCTTCTTCCGGTGACCGGCGATGGACTGTGCCGTCCGAGTGTGCCAAGCCCCGCTTGAGTTCCTTATACGGTCGCGAAGTGCTGATCTCCACGCGACTCAACAACCCCATCGAAACGGCGACGATGATAGAGGCAAGAGAGATTCGATTCGTTTGCATGACATAACCGGCCAGCACCGGGAGCATCCCCCATGAGAACGAAAACCAGCCATCGGTGTGAAAGGTCCCGTTGAACCATTCGAGATTATAAGCAAAGACAAAGAACCCTTCAAGGAGAGCAATGATCCATAATAAAGAAAGGTCGCGGGTAACCATGTAATAGATCGCAATCGCATAAGCGGCCGCCAATGCCGGAATGGCCGTCATCCATAATTGTTTTCGAGTAAAATGCTCACCCCAGGGTTTGATCTTTTTGCTGCCGAGGGCATCCAGGGCATGGGCCGCAATCCCGAGCCCTAAAAAATAAACCGCCAGCGCGGCGATGACCCGGTCCCAATAGAGGGTATCGGCCAGCATCGAACCGATGACCGTGAAGGAAAGCACCATTCCGGTGTAGGGAAGGAAAAGAAGGCCGACTAGGATCCTGAATTTGAGGGGCCCCCATCGGGGCACAAACCACTCACGGCTGCGGTCGCTCGGTTTCACTCAGGTTTCTTTAGACGTCTCTTCCGATTTTTTGCTTCTTGTTCTTGAGCACCGCATGCGCGGCGGCGAGGCGCGCGATCGGGACGCGGTAGGGCGAACAGCTCACGTAGTCCAGCCCGATCCGATGGCAGAACTCGATCGAGGCCGGATCGCCGCCGTGCTCGCCACAGATGCCGAGCTTGATATCCTTCCGGGTATTCCGTCCCTCCCAGGCCGCCCGCCGCATCAGATGACCGACGCCCTCCTGATCCAGCGTGGCGAACGGGTCGAACCCGATGATATTGGCCGGCTGTTCCGTGATGACGGTGCCGCATGCACGGCAGGTATTCGTTTTCTTGTCCACGTCCGAACTGTGGCAGTTGGGACAGAGATCAGCCGTCGTCATATAAAACTGGATGAACTTGGCCGCGTCATCGCGTGAAAAGCCGAAGGTCGTCTGGGTCAGATCGTTCGTCCCGAACGAGAAAAACTCGGCCTCCTTCGCGATCTCGCCGGCCGTCACGGCCGCCCGCGGCAGCTCGATCATCGTGCCGACGAGGTATTTGAGCTTGACGCCGTACTGCTTGATCACTTGATCCGCCGTCTTCCGGACCAGGTCCTTCTGGGCCTTCATCTCGGTCAGCATTCCGACCAGCGGAATCATGATCTCCGGCACGATCTTCTTCCCCTCGCGCGCGATCTCGCAAGCCGCCTCCATGATGGCGCGAACTTGCATCCGCGTGATCTCGGGCATCGTGATCCCCAGACGGCATCCGCGCAGACCCAGCATGGGATTGAACTCGTGCAGCTCTTCGACCCGGGCCAGCAGTTTTCGTTTTTCCTCCAGCAGCGCCCGATCACCGCTCGAAACCTCCAGCCGGGCGATCTCGACCATCAATTCCTCGCGCTTGGGCAGGAACTCGTGCAGCGGCGGATCCAGCAGACGGATCGTGACGGGATATCCTTGCATCTCGCGATACAAACCGAGGAAGTCGCTTTTCTGCAATGGAAGAAGCTTGTCCAGATATTTTTCCCGCTCCTCGCGGGTCCGGGCCAGGATCATCTGCTGCATGATCGGGATGCGATCCTCCGCGAAGAACATATGCTCCGTGCGACACAGCCCGATTCCTTCGGCGCCGAAGCCCCGCGCGATGTTGGCCTGATCCGGAATATCGGCATTGGCCCGGATGCGAAGGCGGCGGACCCGATCGGCCCAGTTCAGGAGCATCGCGAAATACCGATACTTCTCGGACTGACGCGGCTTCATTTTCCCCTCAATGACCTGGGTCACCTCCGATGAGACGACGGGAAGATCCTGCGCATAGACCTGCCCGGTGAACCCGTTGATCGAGAGATAGTCGCCTTCTTTCAGCATCGCCGGCCCGATCTTGACCCTATGTTGAGCTTCATTCACCTCGACCGCCTCACACCCTGCCACACAGACCTTTCCCATCTGCCGCGCCACGACGGCCGCATGCGAGGTCATCCCGCCTTTGGCCGTGAGAAATCCCATCGCCGCATCCATCCCGTTGATATCATCCGGGCTGGTCTCGCGCCTCACGAGGATCACACGCTCGCCGCTTGTGCGCATCGCCATCGCCCTGTCCGGCGTCAATGCGATCTTGCCGGCCGCCGCGCCCGGACCGGCCGGCAGTCCCTTTCCGACTGAACGGGCGGCCGACTCGGCCTTTGCATCGAAGATCGGATAGAGATACTGGGCTATCTGGTCCGGTGAGACGCGAAGAATCGCCTCTTCCTTCGTGATCAATTTCTCCCTGACCATGTCGACCGCGATCTTGACGGCCGCCAGCCCGGTGCGCTTCCCCACGCGGGTCTGGAGCATATAAAGCTTTCCCTCCTGGATCGTGAACTCCAGATCCAGCATGTCCCGGTAATGGCGTTCCAGTTTTTTAAAAACGAGCAGCAGTTCCCGATAGGCCGACGGAACCGTTTTCGCCAGACCCTCGATCGGCAGCGGCGTACGGATCCCGGCCACGACATCCTCGCCTTGGGCATTCATGAGGCATTCACCGAAGAACCGCCGCTCGCCGTTCGAAGGATTCCGGGTGAACGCAACGCCGGTCCCGCTGGTATCGCCCATGTTCCCGAAGACCATCGCCACGACATTCACGGCGGTGCCCCATCCGTCCGGGATCCCCTGCAGCCGGCGGTAGGTCACGGCGCGGGCCCCGAACCATGAATTAAAAACGGCGTCGATCGCCATTTTGAGTTGTTCCGACGGATCGTCCGGAAATTCGCGGCCGGTCTCCTGTTTCACCAGTTTTTCATACTGCGCCACGATCGATTTCATCTCTTCGGCGCCCAGATCGGTGTCCAGCTTGACCCGTTTTCGTTTCTTTTCGTCGTCGAGTAGATGTTCGAACCGCTCGCGCTTGATTTCCATCACGATGCTTCCGAACATCGTGATGAACCGGCGATAGGCGTCATAGGCAAACCGCTCATTCCCGGTTTTCCGGATGATGCCCTTCAGTGTCTGCACGTTCAATCCCAGGTTGAGCACGGTGTCCATCATTCCCGGCATCGAAGCCTTGGCCCCCGAGCGCACCGAAACCAGCAGCGGCCGCTCGGAATCGCCGAAGGTCATCCCCATGGCCTGTTCGACCCTTTTGATATCTTTAAGTGCATGCTCCCACATCCCCTTGGGAAACCGCTTTCCATTTTTAAAATATTCTACGCAGGCCTGGGTGGTAATCGTGAAACCGGCCGGAACCGGAATGCCCAGCCGCGTCATCTCGGCCAGACCGGCGCCTTTGCCGCCAAGCAGGTCCTTCATGTCGCCCCGGCCCTCGGCCTTGCCGCCGCCGAAATAGTAGACATATTTTTTCGGTTTCACCGTTGCCTCCATCAACCTTATTCTTTTATTGTCGCTTCAAGACCCAGCCGCGACCGCCGTTTTTCGATAAACTGTTTTTGAACCTGTTTCCCGATCACGATCAGAACGACCAGATACAGAATCGTTCCGATCAAGGGGTAATTTATTTTCCGCTTGTGCTGCGTATGAATCTTTCCGTCCTTGCCCTTGACGATCACCAGATCGGCCGGGATCAATTGATGCGTATTCCCGGTCGTATCGCTCGGATCGATCCATTCCATGCAAAATTGAGCCCGATCCTTATCGCCCACGGTCGTTTCCAGCCAGCCGGTCTTCAGGCAGATATGCTTATCCGACTTGAAATATCGGCCTCGCGACTCCATCTCATCAAGATCAACGCCGGCGAGCCTGAGTCCGCCGATAAACAACAGACCGCCGACAAATACGAGCCCCCAAGTCACACGGCGGGCATAAATTCTCAGTTCCAGACTGCGATCGTCATCGTCCATGTGGACTCAGTCTACTGCTTATTTTTTTCTTCCACCATTACCCGCGTGAAATCGCCGAATTCCGCAAAGAGCTTCGTAATCCCCTGCAACAGAGCCAACCGGTTCTCCCGGACGGAACGATCCTCATCCATCACCATGACACCATCAAAAAACGCATCGATGGGACGACGGAGATCGGCCAGCGCTTTCAGAACCTCCCGATATTCCCGGCGGGAGAGGAATTGACCCGCCTGAGTTTCCGCTTTCAGGTAGCTTTGATATAACTCCTTCTCGACCGTCTCTTTAAATGCTTCCGGATGAATCTCACCCTGAAAACCGGACGGCAGTATCCGCGAGGCCCGCTTGAAGGTGACGATCAGCGGCTCGAAATCCGGCTGGCTCTGGAAAGTCGTCAAGGCCACGAAACGCAGGTACAGATCAAGGGGACGATCAAACGGACGGCACAGCACCGCATCTGCCAGATCCGCGCGATATCCGGTCTCGAACCGCCGTTTGAGGTAGGTCTCCATCCGCTGGGCCAGTAAGCGCTCGATTTCATCACTAAGGGTGGGGATGTCCTTCTTTAGATGAATATTCATCTCCGAGTATAGCGCTCTGGCGGTTTTAATCATATATCTCAACCCAACTTTCGCAAACACCTCATCAAGCATCACGGTGATCAGCCCCATTCCCCGGCGACGCAACGCGTAAGGATCCAATGAACCGCTGGGCGCAAGGTCCACGCCAAAAAATCCGACGAGCGTATCCAGATGATCGGCTGCGGTCAAGAACTTCCCGGTTATTGTCTTGGGCGGGTACGGATCATCGGCCTGTCGCGGAAAGTAATGCTCCGCAATCGCCTCGGCCACTTCCGGGTCTTCATCCTGCAGCTTTGCATATTCACGCCCGATGATTCCCTGAAGGGTCGGGAATTCACGCACCATCCCGGTCAGGAGATCGGCCTTACAAAGCAACGCAGCCCGCTCGACTCGGTCGATAACATCCTTTTCTTTACCCGCGGCTTGAACCAACAAGGTTGCGAGCCGCCGGATCCGCTCCGCCTTCTGATGAACCGTCCCGAGTTTTTCATGAAAAACCAGACCGGTGAGCTGCCCGGCTCGATCCTCAAGTCTCTGCTTTTTGTCCTGCTCAAAATAAAACCGCGCGTCCTCCAGCCGGGCTCGAAGGACGCGCTCGTTGCCGGCCCGGATCACGGCCGGGTTTTTGGTCTTCACGTTGCTCACGAAAAGAAAATGGGGAAGAAGCGATCCGTTTTTTCCCAACAGAGGGAAA
>JACQFA010000046.1 GCA_016200255.1 Nitrospirota bacterium
CCGATCGTATCGGCCAGCCGGACCGTCGCAACATTCATGGAATTCTCAAGCGCCGTTTGCAAGGTCACCGTGCCGTGGTAGACCTTGTCATAGTTCTGGGGGCTCCAGACGCCGTCGGGCGAGACGAGGTTTATCGGCGAGTCCTCGATCTGCGTGGCGGGAGTGTAAGGCGATCCCTCGGCCGTGATGCCTTGTGTCAGCGCCGTGGCATAGACGAACGGTTTAAACAGCGAGCCGGGCTGCCGCTTCGCAAGGGAAGCCCGGTTGAACTGGCTGACGGCATAATCCCGCCCGCCCACCATCGCCTTGATTTGGCCGGTCTGGGGCTGGACCGCGATCAGGACTCCCTGAAGCTTCGCCGTCGGGTCGTCGCGACGGAGGTGGGGATAGGCCTTCTCAAGTCCGATCAATCCCTTCACGAGGGTTTCTTCCGCCGCACGCTGCTGAAGCGTGTCCAGTGTTGTAAAAATCCGTAGGCCCTCCGAGTTTAGTACGGCTGGCGAATAATGTTCGGCCAATTGCCGGCGGACGAAATCGATGAAATAAGGGGCGAACCGCTCCTGAAGCACCGGCCGGCCGGCCGGCACCGGTTCGAGGAGGGCCTGCAGAACATCCTCCCGGCCGATCTTGTTCAGCGCGAGCATCCGGTCCAGCACGCGCGCCTTCCGGGCCGCGGCCCGCTTGGGGTCGTGAAACGGCGAATAGACATTCGGCGATTTGATGATTCCGGCCAGAAGGGCCGATTCTCCGAGGGTCAGTTCCCGGGGCCGCTTCCCGAAAAAGAACCGCGAGGCCTGGCCGACGCCGTACACCCCCATCGTCCCGCTCTGCGCGAAATAGATCTCGTTGAGATAGGCCTCAAGGATCTCGTCCTTGGAATATCGAAGATCCAGGAGGAGGGCCATGAAAATCTCGTTTACCTTCCGGTTGAGCGTCCGTTCCTGGTTGAGGTAAAAATTTTTGACGAGCTGCTGGGTCAGCGTGCTCCCGCCCTGGACGATTGCGCCTTCCCGCAGGTTCACCCAGGCCGCCCGGAGCAGGCTTCGGGGATCGATCCCGCCGTGTTGATAAAAGCGATGGTCCTCGGCCGCGAGGACGGCCTCGATCAGGTGCCGCGGAACTTCGTCGAGCCGGACGAGGTCGCGTTCCTCCCAGGCTTGATCGAAGAAGGCCGCGATCAACTCGGGCTCGAGTTCGATCAGGGCCAGCCGGTTTTCGGACGGAACTTCCCGGATCGCGGTGATCCGGCCGTTCTCGAGGTCGAACCGGACCGGAAAGCCCTTGAAGACGTGATCCGGGTATTCGAAATCGTGGAGGTAGAGCGCGAGCAAATCCGGATCGAGGTGATATTCGCCGGGATGCTCGGGGAGGGCCGGCACCGGGTGATAGTCCAGACGCCGGAGGCGGTCCGGAAGCCGGATCCCGTTAATTTCCTGTCCGGGATATAGAATAATGGAGTCGGCGTAGACTTTCGAGGGCAGCCGCCAGCGTTGTCCTTCGAACCGATTCGTGACGATCACGTACAGGATGCCGAGATAGAGAGCGAACAGCATGGCCAGGACGGGGATGGCCCCGATAAGGATGCGCCAACGGTGAGCCCGGAGCCGGGCGATCCCGCGCAACAGATCCTGCAAGACCGTCTGGGGCGTTTTACGATTCAATGATTTCGAACGCCTCCGGGCTGATCTTGTTATCGACGATCCGGTAGGCCTTCATGACCGGCCGGTTCGGGTTCTCCAGCGATACGATGATATAAACCGCATCGGGGTAGTAGGCCAGACGGACGTCGGTCGTAGAAGGGTAGGCTTCCGTGTGCGGATGGGAGTGATAGATCGCGACCAGATCGTTCTCTTTGGCGCGCATCTCCTTGAAGACCACGAACTGTTCCTTCGGATCGATCATGTAGCGCACCGGGGAATGATCGGCGTTCGTCATCGGGTAGATCATTTCAACGGCGCCGTCCTTCCCGGCCAGCAGGCCGCAGCATTCGAGCGGTGCCTCGGCCTTGGCATGGGCCAGCATCTGATCGTATATGGTTTTGGGGATCTTCAGCATACGGCCGAGGACAAATTAGATCGTGCAGGATTGCTCGTAGTCCAGCAGTTTTATAATCTTGGGCGATTTCCCGCAGAGCGGGCAGTTCGGGTCCTTGTGAATTTTCACCTCGCGGAAGGTCATCTCCAGCGCGTCATAGATCATCAGGCGGTCATACAGCGGCCGGCCGATTCCGAGGATTTCTTTCAAGGCTTCCGTTGCCTGCAGCACGCCGACCGTGCCGGCCAGCACGCCCAGCACGCCGGCCTCCTGGCAGCTCGGGACCAATCCGGCCGGAGGCGGTTCGTGATAGAGGCAGCGGTAACAGGGATGACCGGCATGGGCCTTGATCGTCGTTATCTGGCCGTCGAACCGGAAGATGCTGGCCGAGATCAATGTCTTCTTCGCGAAAAAACAGGCGTCGTTCATCAGAAACCGCGTCGGAAAATTGTCCGAGCCGTCCAGCACGACATCGTAATCCGCGAGTATCTCCATGACGTTTTCGGATGTGAGGCGGGTGGGGTACGTTTTCATCTTCACATCGGGATTCATGGCGGCGATTGTTTTTTTCGCCGAATCGACCTTGGGCGTGTTCAATCCGGCTGTGGTATGGATGATCTGCCGGTGCAGGTTGGACAGGTCGACCGTATCGGCATCCACGATGCCGAGCGTCCCGACGCCGGCCGCGGCGAGATACAACGCGGCGGGCGAACCCAGTCCGCCGGCCCCGATGCAGAGCACCTTCGAGCGGGCGATCTTCGCCTGTCCTTTTCCCCCGACCTCTTTTAAAATGATATGGCGGCTGTAGCGTTGAACCTGTTCTTCCGTAAAATCCATAAGCGTGTCCTTACTCGATGATGTTCCGTTCGATGGGGTCCACCTTGACGCCGAATTTCTTCAGACCTGCGACGGCCCGTTCGATCTCCTTCGGGTCTCCCGTCAGTTCCAGGTCCATCCACCCCGTTTTCTCGGTGACGTCGGCTTTGCGGATGTTCGTGACCACCTGATACTTCTGGCCGATCTGGTAGATGACCGGTTCCTTGATCTTGTTTTCCGGAAACGTGATATGAAATTTTAGGCTGGCCATCGTCCGACCTCCTCTTGGGCGCCGCCCGCGATCGCCGGGATGATCGAGACCTCATCCCCTTCCTTCAGCGCGGTCGCCTGACCCTGTTTAAACCGGATGTCTTCCTCATTCACGTAGATATTGACGAACCGCCGGATTTCATTCTCCTCATCGCAGATGCGGGTCTTGATGCCGGGATATTGCTTATCCAGAAGAGCGATCACGTCTCCGATATCCTTTCCATTGATCTCCACCACGCTTTGTCCGCCCGTGAGCGACCGCAACGGTGTGGGAATACGAACCTTGATGGACATTACGCCTCTCTCCGTTTGGTGTTTTGGATCGTTTGTTCGAAACTGGTCAGGTTCGGTTGGATCCGCACCGGTTCTCCGACGGCCTGCATCACGGCCTCCTGGGTCTTGAGACCGTGGCCGGTAATATAGGCCACCGTGACATCCCCTTTGCGTATTTTCCCCTGTGCCGCCAGTTTCTTCAAGACGGCGATCGTCACCCCGCCGGCCGTCTCGGCAAAGATGCCTTCAGTCTCGGCCAATAGCGTGATCCCCTCGACGATTTCCGGGTCGGTGGCCGTCTCGACCGATCCCCCGGTCTCTTTCACCGTCTTTAACGCGTAATAGCCATCGGCCGGATTTCCGATCGCCAGCGATTTCGCAATCGTCCTGGGTTTTACCGGCTTGATGAAGTCCCGTTTCGCTTTGAAGGCTTCGGCCACGGGCGAGCAGCCCTCGGCCTGCGCGCCGCTGACCCGCGTCTTGACGGGCGGGATGAATCCCAACTGTTCAAACTCCTTCAACCCCTTCCAGATCTTGGTCAACAGGGATCCGGAGGCGATCGGAACGACCACATGATCGGGGCTCCGCCAGCCGAGCTGTTCGGCCGTTTCGTAGGCCAGTGTCTTGGAGCCTTCGGCGTAGTACGGCCGGATGTTGATATTCACGAAGGCCCATGAATATTCCGACGCGATTTCGCTGCAGAGGCGGTTGACGTCGTCGTAATTGCCTTCCACGGCGACGACCGTCGGTTTATAAATCAGATTGCCGAGTATCTTGGCCGCCTCCAGGTCGCTCGGGATGAAGACATAGCATTTCAGCCCGGCCTGCGCGGCGTGGGCCGAGACCGAGTTGGCCAGATTTCCGGTCGAGGCGCAGGCGACCGTGTCGAAACCCAGTTCCTTCGCGCGCGTGAGGGCGACGGCCACGACGCGGTCCTTGAAGGAAAGCGTCGGATGATTCACCGTGTCGTTTTTCAGATAGAGCGAATCGAGTCCCAGTGCGCGCGCCAGTCGATCGGCCTTGACCATGGGCGTCAGGCCGCCGTGCAGTCCGACGGTGGGCGGGCCTTCTATGGGCAGAAGGGCGGCGTAACGCCACAAACTTTTCGGTCCCTGCGAGATGGTATCCCGTGAGATCGCTTCCCGGATTTCGTCGTAGTTGTAATTCACCTCGAGCGGGCCGAAGCAGAACTCGCAGACATGGAGCGGCTCGGCCGGATATTCCTTCTTGCATTCGCGACATTTCAGGCCTTTGAGTTTTGCCATAATGAATCCTAATAAAATAAATAATCGGCTAAATTTCGCAGACCGCCTGATCGTATTCGATCAGTTCAGTGATCGTCGGCCGGTCTCCGCAAAGGGGGCAGTTGGCCTGTCGCCGGACGCGGGCCGTACGAAACTGTGCGGTCAATGCGTTGTAAATGAGCCAACGGTCGGTCAGCGGCTGGCCGATCCCCAGGATGAGTTTCAGCGCCTCGGTCGCCTGAATCGTTCCGATCACGCCGGCCAAAACGCCCAGCACGCCGGCCTCCTGACAGGTGGGGATCAGCCCGTTCGGCGGCGGATTGCGATGGATGCAACGGTAGCAGGCGCTCTGCCCCGGCCGGATCGTGAAGACCTGTCCGTCGAAACGGAGTATCCCGCCGTGGATCAGCGGTTTCTTCGCGAAGAAGCAGGCGTCGTTGATCAGAAACTTGGCCGGGAAGTTGTCCGTGCCGTCGAGGATGATGTCATAGTCGTTCAGGATCGAAAGCGCGTTTTTGGCCGTCAGACGTTCATAATAGGTTATGACATTTACGTCCGGGTTGATGGCGAGCATCTTTTCCCTTGCCGAGAAGACCTTGGGTTTGGACAGGTCGGCCGTATGGTGAAGAACCTGCCGGTGCAGGTTGGACAGATCGACGACGTCGCCGTCGATCATTCCGATCGTTCCCACCCCGGCGGCGGCCAGATAAAGCGCAGCCGGTGAGCCGAGCCCGCCGGCCCCGATGATCAAAACTTTCGCCTGGCAGATCTTCTTCTGGCCCTTCCCGCCGACTTCGGGGAGGATGATGTGGCGGCTGTAGCGCTGTATTTGTTGGTCGTTAAATTCCATGGCTATATATTAAAATATTTTTCGATGCTGATGTACCGTTCGCCCGTATCGGGCAGCACCGTCACGACCTGTTTCCCGGGGCCGAGGGCCTTGGCCGTTTTTTGCGCCGCGATGACATTGGCGCCCGACGAGATGCCGACCAGCAGGCCTTCTTCCTGGACCAGCCGTTTCGCGGTGCGATAAGCCTCTTCATCCGTCACCGTGATGATCTTGTCGAGGATGCTCCGGTTCAGCACCTTCGGGATGAAGCCGGCTCCGATGCCCTGAATCTTGTGCGGGCCCGGTTCGTTTCCGGACAGGACGGCCGAAGCCGTGGGTTCCACCGCGATGATCTGGACCTTCGGGAGGCGCGACTTTAAAAATTCACCGACGCCCGTGATCGTGCCGCCCGTTCCGACTCCGGCCACAAAGGCGTCAATCCGTCCGTCCATGGCTTCCCATATTTCAACCGCCGTTGTTTTCCGATGCATCTCCGGATTGGCCGGGTTGGAAAACTGATCCGGCATATAGTAAGACGGGTTCTGCTCAAGGAGTTGTTCCGCTTCCCGAATCGCCCCGCGCATTCCCTCCCAGGCCGGTGTCAGCACCAGCTTGGCGCCGTACGAAGAAAGCAGACTGGCCCGCTCCATGCTCATGCTCTCCGGCATCACCAGGATCAATTTATAACCGCGCACGGCCGCGATCATGGCCAGACCGATGCCGGTGTTGCCGCTCGTCGGCTCGACCATCGTGCCGCCCGGCTTTAGTCGCCCCTGCCGTTCGGCCTCGTCGATCATGTTAAGACAGATCCGGTCCTTCACGCTGCCGCCGGGATTGAAGAATTCAACCTTGGCGAAAAGAGTCGCGCCATCGGGAGGGGAGAGACGGTTCAGCCGGACCATCGGCGTGTTCCCGATCAGCTTTGAAATGTCGTCGTATCGCCGTGCGGAAGACCCTCCACCCATGAAAAAAAGAAATTCGAGCGCATCGCCTTCTTTCAGTGGCGTGGTCGAATAAGCCGATCGGTCTACGATCGTCGAGTTCAGTTCGACCGATACCATCTGGGGTTCTATCTCCTTTACCTGGAGCAGATCCGAGACGGTTTTGGCCTCTATTTCTTCCGGTTTTCCGTTAATTTTTATCTGCATGTTTTCTCTAAAATATTCCCCTTAACTTTCAGAAGTGACTTCAATATAAATAACGCCAAAACTAAAGAGTGCTAAATTTAACAGAATTTGAGTAATACTGTCAAGAAGTTTGGCACCGATCGAACTATGGATCGGGGTGTTTCTCAGATCCGCCACCAGATGTAGTGGCTGATCCAATTCGATAACAAATTCCATCACCTAATTGTTTTTTTTCTTGACAAGAAATCGGCTTGGTGTATACTCATGGCTGTTAGTGGGATAAAGTGGGATAGAATGGAGATCAAGGGATGTTTCTGGGCCGCTACGAACATACGGTGGATTCCAAGGGCCGTGTCAGTATTCCCATGAAATTCCGGGAAGTCCTGACGGATCGGTACGAGGAAAAACTGATCGTGACGGCCGACTTTGATCAGTGTCTGGTTGCTTATCCCATTTCAGAGTGGCAGCGTCTTCAGGAAAAGGCCCAAAATCTTCCGACCATGCAAAAAGAAGTGAAAGACTGGCTCCGGTTTTCCTATTCCTATGCGACGGAGTGCCCGTTGGACCGTCAGGGGAGGGTGCTGCTGACCATGCCTCTTCGGGAGCATGCCCGACTCAACAAGGGAATCGTGATGCTGGGGCTGTCCAATAAGATTGAAATCTGGGATCCCAAACGCTTAAAAGAAAAAGAAGCCCAACTGCCAAAGAACTTTGAGAAAATCGGTGAGACCTTGGCCGGTCTCGGTTTTTAGCCACGAATCATGAATCGGATCATATTCCGGTTTTAAAGCGGGAGGTGGTCGAGGCCCTCTGTCTGCGATCGCCTGCGATCTATGTGGATTGTACCTTGGGGGGAGGGGGGCATGCCGAAGCGATTCTTAAATCGTCGGCACCGGAGGGGTCGCTGATCGGAATGGACCGGGACGAGGAGGCGATTCAAAGAGCGGGGGAGCATTTGAAACGGTATGGAACACGGGTTCGTCTGTTCCATGAGAATTTTAAAAACCTTGGAACGCTTCTGAGGGCGCAAGGCATTCAGGGTGTGGATGGAATCCTGATGGATTTGGGCATGTCCACATTGCAATTAACGGATTCCGCACGAGGCTTCAGTTTTCAGAAAGAGGGTCCGCTGGATATGCGGATGGATCGGCGATCCCCCGTCACCGCGGCTGCGTTAGTGAATTCCCTGCCCGAGCGTCAACTGGCACAGATTCTGTTTGAATACGGCGAGGAACGATGGGCCAACCGTATCGCACGGGTCGTGACGGAGGCCCGTAAAAAAGGCCCGATCACCACGACCCTGGCGCTCGCCGATCTGGTCCGACACGCCATTCCCCGACCGGCCCAAACGAGGCGGCTCCATCCGGCCACGAAAACCTTTCAGGCCTTGAGAATCGCCGTCAACCAGGAACTGGATCACCTGGACGGCGTGTTGTCCGATGCGGTTGCGCTCCTCAATCCCGGTGGGAGGTTGTGCGTGATCGCGTTTCATTCCCTGGAAGACCGCATCGTCAAAAGAGCCTTCAAGGTTTTGACCCGGACCGATGCGGCAGGGGTTCGTCTTGTGACGAAGAGGCCGATGGTTCCCGGCCGGGAGGAGATCCGGATGAACCCGCGTTCGAGGAGCGCCAAGCTCCGCGTGGTGGAACGGGTTTTGAACGAACCGGAACAAAACGACCGGAGGTGGATATGATCCTCCGACGAGTTTTGATCGGGGCGGTCGTTGTGATGATCATCCTTCTGGATATCTGGCAGCACGTCCATATTGTAACGATGGGGTATGAAGTCGAGCTGGCCCGGCAGAAGCAAAAAGAGCTCCAACAGAGCCACAAGCAGCTGCTGGTGGAAGTTGAAACGCTTTCGGCCCTGGACCGTATCGAGAAGATCGCGATGACGCGATTAGGGATGATCAAGCCGAAGGACGGGCAGATGATACTGGTTCAAAAACGGCCGACGACCGAGACGCGATTGCAGGTTGCAAGGAGGACGCCGTGAAATTATTCCATGGGCCGGCGCGACGAATCTTGCTCGCCGTGGTTCTCCTGGCGGCCGGGTTTGTCGGCATCGCCGTTCGATTGTTCGCGTTGCAGGTGGTGGAGGCGACCGAGCTTTCAAGGCGGGCCGAACGTCAGCATGAAAAAAGCGTGGCGCTGGAAGGCGAGCGGGGGACTATTTTCGACCGACAGGGAAGAATCCTTGCGACCGATGTCGAAGTTCCCTCCCTCTATGCGATTCCCTCCCTCATTCGGGACCGTGAAGCGGTCTCCCCGGACCTGGCGCGCGTTCTCCAATCCGATGTTCGCACGATCCGCAAGCGGCTGGAGGGCAACAAGAACTTTGTTTGGATCGAGCGAAAGATCGGCCCGGCCGTCGCCCGGAGCGCCATGGATCTGGGCGTCGAAGGGATCGGCGTATTAAACGAGAGCCAACGGTTTTATCCCAAGCGGAATCTGATGGGGCATCTTCTGGGTTTTGCCGGCATGGATAATCACGGACTGGCAGGCATCGAACTGAAATATGACATGCAGCTGCGCGGGGAAAAAGGGTGGGCCGTTGTGGAGCGTGATGCGTTGGGCCATTCGATATTCCAGAAAGGGTTGGATTCCGCCGCACCCTCCCGGGGGAACGACCTGGTGCTCACGATCGACGAGGCGATTCAACACATTGTCGAAACCGAACTCGACGCCGTGATGGAGCAGACGCTGGCGGCCGACGCCTCCGTGATCGTGATGGATACCAAGACCGGCGAGATCCTGGCCATGGCGGTCCGACCGGACTTCAATCCCAATCGCGTCGAATTTCAACATCCCGATCAGTGGCGCAACCGGGCCGTGACCGATCCCTACGAGCCGGGGTCCACCTTTAAGATCGTCACGGCGTCCGCCGCGCTCGAGGAGCGAGTGGCCAGTCCCGGCGATATTTTTTATTGCGAGGAAGGGAAAATGGTCGTGGCCGGCGGGATCATCCGGGACGCCGAGAAGGAAGGCTACCTGACGTTTCGGGAGGTGATTCAGAAATCGAGCAACATCGGGATGATCAAGATCGCGATGCGAATGGATGACGACCGGCTGTACCATTACATCCGTGCGTTCGGGTTCGGCGAAAAAACCGGCATCGATCTCGAAGGGGAAGCTCCCGGACTGATCAAAGATCCGCGACATTGGTCCGGCCGATCGTTGGCCTCGATCTCGATCGGGCAGGAGGTGGCGGCGACGCCCCTCCAGGTCATCACGGCCGTTTCGGCGATCGCCAACGGCGGCATGTTGATGCGGCCGCATCTCGTTTCGGAGATTCGTGACCCCTCCGGCCGCGTGGTCAAGTCCTTTCCGCCCGAACTAAGACGTCAGGCGATTTCTCCCGAGACGGCCGGCAAGATGATGAGTATTCTCGAAGGAACCGTTTCAAAAAACGGGACCGGCGAGAAAGCGGCCATCCCCGGATACCGGATCGCGGGCAAAACCGGCACGGCCCAGAAGATTGATCCGGTGACGAAGCGGTACTCGATGCAGGATAACATCAGTTCTTTTGTCGGGATCGTTCCGGCGGAAGACCCCCGCATCGTTGTACTGGTCGTCGTGGACAGTCCGAAGGGGGTAACCTGGGGCGGAACCGTTGCGGCGCCCGTCTTCAAGAAGATCGCCGAGCAGGTCTTAAGATACCTTGGAATTGCGCCGCGAACCCAGGAGCGCATTGTGTTGACCTCGGCGGGCTAGATCGGTTGTGTTAAGGGAGGCTATGCGGTTGGACATTCTGTTGCAGGCGATTCCGGATGCGCGTTGGGTCTCCCATGGCGGGGATCGGGAAGCGGAGATCGGTCATCTGGCGGCGGATTCCCGGCAGGTAAGGCCGGGTAGTTTGTTCGTCGCCATTCGCGGTCGGCATTCCGACGGCCATGCCTTTCTTCCTGAGGCCATCGATCGAGGCGCCGCGGCCATTGTGGCGGAGGCCGCCGCCGCGCGGCCGATGTTGAAAACGCCGGTCCCGGTCATCGAGGTCAAGAATTCCAGAATCGCTCTGGCCCGTCTGGCGGAACGGTTCTACGGTTATCCGTCATTGCATCTCGGTCTGATCGGCGTGACCGGGACGAACGGCAAGACGACCGTCACGTACCTGATCCGGAGCATGCTTCAAGCGGCGGGCCACGTGGCGGGGTTGATCGGCACGGTCGCTTATGAACTGGTCGGGGAACGATTGCCTTCGACGCATACCACGCCTGAGTCGGATATTCTACAGTCGTTGTTGGCCCGTTTGGTCGAACAGGGAGCCGACCATGCCGTGATGGAGGTTTCCTCGCACGCGCTGGCGTTAAACCGCGTCGAGGGATGCGAGTTCGACGCGGCCGTCTTTACCAATCTGACCCAGGATCATCTGGATTTTCATCATACGATGGATGACTATTTTGAATCCAAGCGCAGGCTGTTTTCAGGCCTCACCCGTCCTGCTAAAAAGTCGAGACCCAAGCGGGCCGTCGTCAACCGGGACGATCCCTGGGGCCGGCGATTGATCGAAACGATTCAAGCGCCTGCCTGGACCTACGGGCTTGACGGCCGGGCCGACCTGACCGCGGAGGATGTCCGCAGTAGCCTGGAGGGATTGGTCTTCACGGCCGTCACGCCGATCGGATCCTTCCCGGTTCGGTCCGCGTTGGTCGGGCGGTACAACGTCTATAATCTGCTGGCGGCGATCGGAACGGCGATCCATCTGGGGATATCGCCCGACCACATCCGGCAGGGGATCGAGTCCTTGTCCGGCGTGCCGGGGCGATTCGAGCGTCTGGACTCGGGACAGGGGTTCAGCGTGATTGTCGACTTTGCGCATACCGAAGACGCGCTGGACCTCCTTCTTCGGACCGTCTCGGAATTGACGTCGGGACGGATCATCACGCTGTTTGGTTGCGGCGGCGACCGGGATCACGGAAAACGCGCCCCGATGGGTCGAACGGCGGCCCGCTTCAGCGACGTGGTCGTGGTCACTTCCGACAATCCCCGCGGCGAAGATCCGGTCCAGATTATAAACGAGGTGGCGGTCGGCGTGCGGGACGCTTCATCGCAAAAGAAGTCTTACGTCGAATGGATGGCGGTGACGGACCGTCGGGAAGCGATCGAGCGGGCCCTGGGCCTGGCGCGTCCGGGCGACAGCGTGATCTTGGCGGGCAAGGGTCATGAGGACTACCAGATTATCGGCGATCAAATGATTCCGTTCAACGATCGGCGGATCGCGGACGACTGGATTCGAAGGCATGGACCGGGAGGCCGCGTGCGTGAGGCTTGATGTGACCGGAATGGAATCCTTGTTTACAACGGCCGAGATTTTATCGGCGACCGGCGGGCGATTGATGCGGGGGGATCCGACCCAGGTCGTTTCGGGCGTTTCGATCGACTCGAGGACGATTCAGGCCGGGGAGCTGTTCATCGCGATCAAAGGGGAGCGGTTTGACGGGCACCGCTTTATCTACGAGGCGCTGGAACGGGGCGCGTGCGGGGTTCTGGTGAACGTATCCTCCCACCGCATTCCGGAGACGGCTGAAGAGGAAGCGCTGCTCCGCGATAAGATTTTGATCGGGGTGACGGACCCCCTGTCGGCCCTGCAGGAAATTTCGCGGTCGCACCGTCAACGGTGGACGCTGCCCGTCATCGCCGTGACAGGCAGCAACGGGAAGACGACGACCAAGGAGATGGCGGCCGGGGTTCTCGCCCAACGATATGTCACTCTGAAGAACGCGGGGAACATCAATAACCAGATCGGCCTTCCGCTCACGCTGCTCCGTCTGACGTCGGGCCATCAGGCCGCCGTCCTGGAAATGGGAATCAGCCGGTCCGGCGAGTTGCGGCGTTTGTGCGAGATCGCCCTGCCGCGCGTGGGTTTGATCACCCATATCGGCCCAGCTCATCTGGAGACCCTGGGAAACATGGACGCGGTGGCTGCGGCCAAGGCCGAGCTGCTGGAGGCGCTGTCTCCCTCCGAAGGAGTCGCGATCCTGAATCGGGACGATCCGTTTTACCCGTACCTCCGTTCCCGTGTTTCAGGACGGGTCGTAACGTTCGGGTTGGATGCCGACGCGGATATCCATATTGAAGATCTCCACGAAAAGGATTCACGGGTTGTGATGAGCTTGGGTTGCCGTCCATCCGTTTTTGGGATCGCGCTCTCTCCAGCGAGCCCCCGTCGCGGGTCCGGGCGCGGCGCGGCGGACGTCGAAGATTCAAGTCCATCCGACCGGGCGCGGGTTCCGATTCATCTGCAGGCGGTCGGACGCCACAATGCGTTGAATGCCGCGGCCGCGGCCGCGGCGGGTTGGTGCCTGGGCTGCGACCTTGATGAGGTTCGACGGGGCCTGGAGAATTTTCGGCCGGTTGCGATGCGTTCCGAGATTATTTCCTGGGAGGGCCGGACGATTATAAATGACGCCTACAATGCCAATCCGGCCTCCGTGCTGGCCGCCCTGGAGACTCTGAATCATTTTCCAAGCCGGGGCCGGCGGATTGCGGTGTTGGGTGAGATGCTGGAACTCGGCGTAGAGGCGTCCGAGGCGCATCGCCGGATCGGCCGGGCCGTCGCCTCCTCCGGCGCCGGCTTCCTGATCACGATGGGCCCTCATGCGGCCGAGACGGCGGAAGAGGCGCGCTCGTCCGGGATGAGTCGCGATCATGCGGTGGTCTGCCGCGAACCGGCCGAGGCGGCGGAGGTTTTGAGGCGGATCACCGGGAGCGGGGACGTCATCTTGATTAAAGGTTCGCGCGGCATGCGGATGGAGCGGATCCTGGACCATCTTTCGATCAAACGGTAGGGGATTATGTTATATCATCTTTTGTATTCATTCTATCCGACCCATCCGTTATTTAATGTTTTCCGGTATATTACGTTTCGGACCAGCTATGCCGTGTTGACCGCGTTTGTGATCTGCTTTGCGGTCGGCCCCTGGGTGATCCGTCGGTTGCGTCAGTCCCAGATCGGACAGCAGATCCGGAAAGAGGGCCCGCCGTCGCATTTTTCGAAGGCCGGCACGCCGACCATGGGCGGCGTGATCATTCTCGTGGCCGTCCTGGGGGCTGCGCTGCTCTGGGCGGATTTCCGGAGTCCGTACGTCCGGCTGCTCCTTTTTTCCCTGGTGTTCTTCGGGTTGATCGGTTTTGCGGATGACTATCTCAAGTTTGTGAAAAAACATCCGGCCGGATTATGGCCGAGGTACAAGTTGATGGGCCAGACCGCTGTGGCCGCGGTGATCGTGGGCGTGCTGTACGGCGTGTTGAATTATTCGACGCAGTTGAGCGTGCCGTTTTTCAAAAATTTTCATCCGGATCTCGGCTGGGCCTATCTTCCATTCGCCGTGCTCGTCATCGTGGGGGCGTCGAACGCGGTGAATCTGACGGACGGCCTGGACGGGCTGGCGACCGGGCCGGTGGCCGTGGCGGCCGTGGCCTATACCATCGTGACCTATGTGACCGGCCATCGCGTTTTTGCCGACTATCTCCTGATCCCTTATATTGACGGGGCCGGTGAACTGGCCGTGATCTGCGGCGCGCTGTTCGGCGCCTGTCTGGGTTTTCTCTGGTTCAACAGTTATCCGGCCTCGATCTTTATGGGGGATGTGGGTTCCCTCCCGTTGGGCGGAATGCTGGGAACCATCGCCGTGATTACCAAGCATGAATTCCTGCTTCTCCTGGTCGGAGGGTTGTTTGTCCTCGAAGCCCTCTCGGTGATTTTACAGGTGGCCTCGTTTAAAATCCGGGCCAAGCGGATTTTTTTGATGGCCCCGTTGCATCATCATTTTGAACTCAAGGGGTGGACGGAGCCCAAGGTCGTGATCCGATTCTGGATCATCGCGATCGTGATGGCGCTTCTGAGTCTGAGCACCTTGAAATTAAGGTGACGGATGCCGCCGGAGCTCAGGGGTAAAAGGGTGACGGTGGTCGGTCTGGGCCGGAGCGGACAGGCCGCAACCCGTTTGCTGGTCCGGCAGGGGGCGAAGGTGACCGTGACGGACCATCGGCCCGCGGTGGATCTGGACGGGCCCATGGCCCTGCTGAGGGATTATCCGGTCCGGTATTGCGTGGGAGGCCATCCTGAGGAAGCGTTTCAGGACGCGGAGCTGATCGTGATGAGCCCGGGGATCGCGGTGGAAAGCGTAGATGCCATTGAGGCAGCGAAGACCCGCGGCGTTCCGGTGATCGGCGAGCTGGAACTGGCCTTCCGTTTTGCGAAGGCGCCGGTGGCGGCGATCACGGGAACGAACGGAAAGAGCACCACCACGGCGCTGATCGGCGGGATCTTACGGCAGTCCGGCCGCCGCGTTTTTGTCGGCGGGAATCTGGGCCGGCCGCTGTGCGAGGCCGTGTTGGAACCGGTTGAATGGGACTGGCTCGTCGCGGAGGTGAGCAGTTTCCAACTCGAGACGATCGGGACCTTTCGTCCCCGTGTGGCGGTTCTGTTGAATGTGACGCCCAACCATCTGGATCGGTACCGGACAATGGAGGACTATTTGTCGGCGAAGTTGAGGCTGTTTGAAAACCAGACGGAGGACGATACGGCCGTGGTCAATGCCGACGATCCGACCGTTCTCCGTGAAACCGGCTCGGTCCGTGCGCGGCGAATCATCTTCAGCCAAAGATCGAGACCGGAGACCGGCGTTTATGCAGAGGCGGGCGCCGTCGTCGCGACCGGCATCTCCGCATCCTCCGAACGGATGGAGATCATCCGACGGGAAGAGCTTCCCCTGCCGGGATCGCACAACCTTGAAAATGTTTTGGCCGCTGCGGCCGTGGGATTGGTTTGCGGTTGCCCGCCCGATCAAATCCGGAAAGCGGTTCGGGAGTTCAAGGGATTGGAACATCGGCTGGAGCCGGTCCGGAAACGAAACGGCGTGCTGTATGTGAACGATTCAAAGGCGACGACCGTCGTCGCGTTGGCGAAGGCGCTGGAGGCCTTTTCCGAACAGATCGTGCTGATCGCGGGCGGCCGGAACAAAGGGGCGACGTTCGATCCTCTTCGGGATCTCGTGAGCCGCCGGGTGAAGACGGCCGTCCTGATCGGTGAGGCGCGTCCGATCCTTCGAGCGGCCTGGAACGGCGCGGTGCACTTGGTCGATGCCGAAAGCCTTGAAGAGGCCGTGCGGCTTGCAGCCCAGACTGCAGCGTCCGGAGACGTCGTGCTACTGGCGCCGGCCTGCGCCAGCTATGACATGTTCCGGGATTTCGAGGACCGCGGTCGCCGGTTTAAGGAGATCGTCAACGGACTTTAAAATGGGCGGGGCGCAGAGCGATAAGACCTTGATCCTTGTCACGCTGACCTTGCTGGTGGTCGGTGTGGTGATGATTTACAGCGCCAGCGCCGTGCTGGCCGGCCGCCAGTATGGCGACTCGCTTTTTTTTATCAAGCGTCAGATACTCTGGACAGTGATTGGATTGGCGGCCATGGTTGTGATCGCGCGTGTTCCCTATTCCATCTGGCAGGGGGCGGCTTTGCCGCTGATGTTCGGGGCGGTTGTTTTGCTGACGATGGTTCTCATCCCGGGTTTCGGCGTCGCGGTGAACGGTTCCCGGCGTTGGCTTCGCCTGGGATCCTTCACGCTGCAGCCGTCGGAGCTGGCGCGTCTGGCCGCCGTGATTTACCTGTCGCGGTACCTGGTGAAAAAAAAGGAACGGCTGGATGATTTTTTCCGGGATTTTCTGCCGCCGATGATCGTGATCGGCGCGGTGCTGGCCTTGATCATGGGGGAATCGGATCTGGGGACGGCCGCGGTCATGGGTATGGTGGCCGGCCTGATGCTGTTCATGGGGGGGGCCCGCTGGCAGCATCTCTGGGTGATGGCACTGCTTGCGGCGCCGGTGCTGTATGCCATGATCATGAAGATCGGTTACCGTCGCCAGCGGATGATGGCTTTTTGGGATCCCTGGCGCGACCCGACCGACACGGGTTTCCAGATGATCCAGTCCTTTCTGGCGCTGGGCGGCGGCGGGTCGGTCGGAATGGGTCTGGGCGAAGGAAAGCAAAAGCTGTTCTTTCTGCCGTATCCGCATACCGATTTTATTTTTGCCGTGATCGGCGAGGAGCTGGGATTGTTGGGCACCGTGACCGTTCTGGTCCTGTTCGGCATTCTGGCCTGGCGCGGGATTGCCATCAGCCTGAAGGCCCCGGATGCCTTCGGCCGTCATCTGGCTTTCGGATTGACGATGATGATCCTTGTCCAGGCGCTGATCAATATGGCCGTGGTGACCGGCCTGTTGCCGACGAAAGGGCTGACGCTGCCGTTCCTGAGTTACGGCGGGTCATCGCTCCTGGCGAATCTGATTGCGATCGGCATCCTCTGGAATATTTCGAGGGCGGCCCCGGCCAGACGATCTGAGATCTCAAATTTGAAATTCAAAATTTCAAAGAGGGCGGAGGGATGCGGGTGGTGATCGCGGGCGGCGGGACGGGCGGCCATCTTTTCCCGGGTGTTGCACTCGCGCGCGAATTTGAACGACAGCGGGCCGGCACGAAGATCCTTTTTGTGGGAACGGCCCGGGGGTTGGAAACCCGGATCATCCCGAAGGAGGGTTTTGATCTCCGGCTGATCCCGATCGGGGGGTGGGTCGGACAGGGTGGGATTCGGAAGATGAAGACCCTGCTGCAACTCCCGTCCGCTCTCTGGCAATCCTGGCGGATTTTGAGGGAGGTCCGTCCCGATCTGGTGATCGGCGTGGGCGGATATGCTTCCGCCCCGGTGGTGATGATGGCCGGGATGAAACGTTTGCCTTCTGTTCTGGTGGAGCCCAATGCGGTGCCGGGTTTGACGAATCGGCTTCTCGCTTCATGGGTGGATCGAATCTACCTCTCGTTTGAAGAGACGACGACGTGGTTTAAAAGCCGGTCCCGCTCGGTCCGTGTTTTTGGAAATCCAGTGAGGCGCGATATTCTCTCGGTGACCGAACGGTCGTCCGGGCGGTCGGACAAGAAAACGCTGCTGGTCATGGGAGGCAGCCAGGGCTCCCGAGCCATTAATCGCGCCATGGCCGAGGCCTTGACCGGGCTGGATGCGGTCAAAATAAGACTCCGGATCCTCCATCAATCGGGGGAGAAGGACGCCGCATGGCTGAAGGAGCGTTATTCCGATCAAGGATTCGATGCGACGGTCCTGCCGTTCCTGTCGCCGGTCTCGGAGGCGTATCGCGACGCGGATCTTGTCGTCTGTCGTTCCGGCGCGACAACCGTGGCCGAATTGACCGCCTGCGGCCGTCCGGCCATCCTGATTCCGTTTCCGTTCGCGACCCACGGGCATCAGGAAAAAAATGCCCGCGCGTTGGCCGAAGCCGGTGCGGCCGAACTGATTTTGGAGCGGGATCTGACAGGCGAACGGCTGGCGAGGACGATCACGGCGTTGTTGGCCGAGCCGGACCGACTGGAACGGATGTCCGAGCAGAGCCGCCGGCTGGGCCGTCCGGATGCGGCCGAGAAGATCGTGAGGGACTGTTTGGAACTGGTGGAACGTGTTTCGTAAAATTCAACAGATCCATTTTGTCGGCATCGGGGGATCCGGGATGAGCGGCATCGCCGAGGTATTGCTCAACATGGGATATCGCGTCACAGGATCGGATCTGTCCCGTTCCGAGACGGTCAAGCGCCTGGAGGGGATCGGCGGGAAGGTGTTCATCGGCCATCATCCGTCCAACATCGGTCCGGCCCAGGTCGTGGTCGTCTCCTCCGCCGTTTCGAAGGAAAATCCGGAAGTCCTTGGGGCGCGGGAGCGGTTGATCCCGGTGATCCCGCGGGCCGTGATGCTGGCCGAGCTGATGCGGCTCAAATACGGCGTCGCGATCGCCGGCGCGCACGGCAAGACGACGACGACTTCGTTGGTGGCGTCCGTCCTTGCGGAAGGCGGTCTGGACCCGACCGCCGTGATCGGCGGCAAGCTGAACCGGTTCGGAAGCCATGCCAAGCTGGGTCAGGGCGAACTGCTCGTGGCCGAGGCGGATGAGAGCGACGGCTCGTTTTTGAAACTCTCTCCGACGATCGCGGTTGTCACCACGATTGATCGTGAGCATCTTGATTTTTACGGGGACATGACCCATATCCGGCAGGCCTTCCTGGATTTCCTGAACAAGGTGCCTTTTTACGGGCTAGCGGTGGTCTGTCTGGATCAGGAGGCGGTCCAGGAAATCATCCCGCAGCTGCAGGTCCGGACGCTGACCTACGGCATGACGACGCAGGCCGATCTGGTTGGAAGCGAGGTGAAGCACCAGGCCTGGGAGTCGGAATTTACGGTTCATTTCCGTCAAAAGAACCTGGGCCGTTTCCGCCTCGCGCTTCCCGGCCTGCACAACGTTTACAACGCGCTGGCTGCGATCGCGGTCGGGCTGGAACTCGAGGTCGGTCTTGAGGCGGTCCGGAAGGCCCTGGCCGAATTCGCCGGCGTGGAACGGCGGTTCCATCTCGTCGGCGAGAAGCGCGGGGTGATGATCGTGGACGACTACGGCCATCATCCGACCGAGATCAAGGCGACGCTTGCGGCTGCCCGGTCCGGGTGGAACCTGCGGCTGCTCGTCGTGTTTCAGCCGCACCGCTATTCGCGCACGCGCGATCTGCTCAAGGAGTTCGCCACGGCCTTCTATCAGGCGGACAGTCTGATTCTGACCGAGATCTATGCAGCCGGCGAACCGCCGATCGAGGGGATTTCGGGTCTTCGGTTGTATGAGCAGGTGAAGCAGCACGGACACAAGGACGTGCATTTCCTGTCGGAGCCGGAGGCGATTGCGGAGCTTCTACTTTCGATCGTCCGGTCCGGGGACATCCTCCTCACGCTCGGGGCCGGAGATGTCTGGAAAATCGGAAAGACCGTGCTGGAACGATTGTAAAGAATGGACGGAATGAAGACGTCGGATGAAAATAATCTTCGTGAGGCGGTCCAAGGCATCGAGGGCGAAGTCCGCTGGCATGAGCCGTTGAGCCGCCATACGACGCTCAAGATCGGCGGGCCGGCGGATGTACTGGTGATTCCCAGGGATCTTGACGCACTGGCCCGGTTGGTTCACCGGGCCCGTCAACTGGACGCCCCGATCTTTGTGATGGGCGGGAGCAATCTGTTGGTTCGGGACGGCGGGATCCGCGGCATCGTGGTGAAGCTCTCCCGGTTCCAGCGGATCACGGATCCGGAGGAGACCGAGATCGAGGCGGAGGGAGGCGTGACCCTATCCCGTCTTTCCCGCCACGCCCTGTCGCGGGGGTTGGGCGGCCTGGAATTCGCCCTGGGGATTCCGGGGACGGTGGGCGGGGCCGTGGTGATGAATGCCGGGACGCGCGAGGGCGAGATGTCGGATCTACTCACCGGCATTCGAATCATCCAGTCGGATGGGACGATCCGGACGCTGTCCCGGAAGGAAATGGCCTTCGGTTATCGCTGGTCCCGTTTCCCGAGGGGCGTGATCGTCAGCGCGCGAATGAAACTCCGCAAGGCCGGCAAGGCCGAGATTCAAAAACGAATGGAAGGTTTTAACGACCGCCGGAAGGCGACCCAGCCCCTCGCACTGCCCAATGCCGGTTCGGTCTTCAAAAATCCCAACGGAACCTTTGCGGCCCGACTGGTCGAAGCGGTCGGTCTGAAGGGCCGGCGCATCGGCGATGCCCAGGTCTCGGAACGGCATGCAAATTTTATCGTCAACCGCGGCCATGCCACGGCCAAGGACGTTTTGCAATTGATCCGGCTGATCGGAAAGCGCGTTGAAGAGGAAGCGGGCATCACGCTGGAATTGGAATGGATGGTCGTCGGAAGCGAGTAGGGTCGGGACGGATGTTGACGGATAAAAGAATCGCGGTCCTGATGGGCGGGACGTCGGCCGAGCGCGAGATCTCGTTGAAGAGCGGCCGGGCGATCGAGGCGTCGCTGCGCCGGCAGGGTTGTGCGGTGTCGGCGATGGATCCGGATGGAACGATTGCGGAGCAACTTCACCGGGAAAAGATCGAGCTGGTCGTGAATGCATTGCACGGCCGCGGCGGAGAAGACGGAACGATTCAGGGGCTGCTGGAATTTTTGGGAATTCCCTACACCGGGTCGGGGGTGCTGGCCAGCGCGATCGGAATGAATAAAGTGATGACGAAGCGTCTTCTGGAGGTTCACGGGATTCCGACTCCGACCTATTCGGTTTTACGGTCGTCCCGTCCGGACGAAGCCGGCGGGCGGGAACTTCCCGGCGGATTCAAATGCCCGGTGGTCGTCAAGCCCTCGTGCGAGGGATCGACGATCGGCGTCACGATCGTGAAATCCCCGGCCGGAGTTCGGGCGGCCTATGCCGAGGCCTTCCGACACGGGGACGAAATCCTGGTCGAGGAGTATATCCCGGGCCATGAGGTGACGGCCGGGATCTTGGAGGACGCGGCCCTGCCGTTGGTCGAGATCGTGCCGAATGAGGCCTTTTACGATTATAAAGCGAAATACACGAAGGGGGCGACGGACTATATCGTGCCGGCCCGCCTTCCGGAGGACGTGACGAGTAAGGTTCAGGACCTTGCGCTCCGGACGCACCGGGTGATCGGGTGCCGGGGATGCACACGCGTGGATTTTCGCGTCGCCCCGGACGGAAGGCCGTTCGTTCTGGAGATCAATACCGTGCCGGGAATGACCGAGACCAGCCTCTTGCCGAAAGCGGCCGCGGCCGACGGCATCTCCTATGATCAGCTGGTGGCCCAAATCGTGCGATCGGCGCTGCGGCCGGCGATCGGATCGGAAAAAAGATGATGTATCGCTACCATCGTTCCCGTCGTGAATTGAACCGGCCGCCGTCGCGGTGTGAAAAGAACGGGGCTTGGAAAAAATGGATTCCAAGAAAATTTCCGGGAGGGCTTCGATCCCCCGCGCGGATGTCCCGGCGGGCCAGGGGTTCTCTTTACATCCTGACGCCGGTCGTCGCCTTGTCGCTGGCCGCGTGGGGCGTGAATGCCGTGATGCGGGCGATGACGCATTCCGGAATTTTTGAACTGCAAGAGATCCGCTTGGTGGGTTTGGAGCGCCTGAACGAAGGCGACGTTCTGAAACGCCTCCGTCCCTCGTCCGGGAAGACCCTGTTCGACCTGGACCTGGACTCCCTCCAGGGGGCGTTGCTGACCGAACCCTGGATCAAGGAGGTGAGCCTCCGCAGGGAATATCCCGACGCCCTCTCGGTTCAGGTGACCGAGCGGCATCCCGTGGCGGTCCTCGCCGGGCGGCAGGTTGAGGCGATCGTGGATGAGACCGGCGCGGTCATCGAGGTGTGGCCCAACGGAGGGGAGATCCCCGGTCGGTGGTCGTCCCTTCCCGTGATCCACGGGATCGAGGCCGTGTCCCTGAAAAATCGGGATGCGGAGGCGGTGAAGAGCCTGTCCTCCGCTCTGGAGATTTTACGCGCGGCGCCCGGGACGGTCGGACAGGAGCTCGATCTGGATGTCGGCCGAACGGATGATCCGCGGGTTCAGCGTCATGGAGTCTGGCTTCGTTTCGGTTCGGCGCCATTTGATGAAAAATGGGAACGTTTCTTATCCGTGGCAGGCGAGATCGAGCATCGTCGCGAAGGGGTTCAGGAGATTGATTTGCGATTTCCGGATCTGGTGGTCGTGAGATAGAATATTTCCGAAAGGAGGTCGTCGACATTGGCGAAACGGGAAAACATCATCGTGGGCCTTGACATCGGCACGACGAAGATCTGCGCGATTGTGGGAGAAATCAAGGAACCGCACCGATCGGGCGGTCCCCCCGGCGTGGATATTATCGGCATCGGGACCCATCCCTCCCGCGGACTCCGAAAGGGGGTCGTGGTGAACATCGAAAGCACGGTCGAATCGATCAAGAAGGCGGTCGAGGAGGCCGAGCTCATGGCCGGGGTTCAGATCCAGTCCGTGTATGCCGGTATCGCCGGCGGACATATCAAAGGCTTCAACAGCCGCGGCGTCATCGCGGTGAAGGATCGGGAAGTGACCAAGGCGGATCTGGAGCGTGTGATCGACGCCGCACGGGCCGTGGCGATACCGCTGGACCGCGAGGTGCTCCATGTCCTGCCGCAGGAATTCATCGTGGATGATCAGGACGGAATCAAGGATCCTCTCGGGATGTCCGGCGTGCGCCTCGAGGCCGAGGTGCATATCATTACGGGCGCGGTCACCTCGGCCCAGAATATCATCAAGAGCGTGAACCGGGCCGGACTGGAAGTGGTGGATATCATTCTTCAGCCCCTGGCCTCGAGCGAGGCGGTCTTGACCCCGGAGGAAAAGGACCTGGGTGTGACGCTGGTGGACATCGGCGGGGGAACGACCGACATCGCGACCTTTGTCGAAGGAGGGGTCTGGCACACGGCGGTGTTGGGGATCGGCGGGAATCATCTGACGAGCGACATCGCGATCGGTCTTCGCACCCCGGCCGCCGAGGCCGAGAAGATCAAGATCAAATACGGCTGCGCCCTGACGGCGATGGTCCAGGGGGACGAAATGATCGAGGTCCCCAGCGTCGGGGGACGGCCGCCGCGGGTTCTGTCACGGCAGATTCTGTCCGAGATCATCGAGCCGAGGGCCGAAGAGATCTTCGGACTGGTGGCGCGTGAAATCAAGCGGACGGGTTACGAAGAGCGCGTGGCCTCGGGCGTGGTAATCACCGGCGGTACGGCGATCCTCCCGGGGATGGTCGAGGTGGCCGAACGGGTTCTGGATCTGCCGGTGCGTCGGGGGGCGCCGATCAATCTGGGCGGGTTGTCGGATATCGTGAACCACCCGATGTACGCCACGGGTGTGGGACTGATCCTGTATGCCCTCAGGACACAGGGCGACCGGGAGGCCCATCGCTATCGGGATCGAAAATTGTTTTACAAAGTGGCGGGCCGGATGCGTGAATGGGTCCAGGAGTTTTTTTAAACCGTAACTAATAAGCGAGCGTCTGGCTTCGCCAGCGCGAGCGCGGGGCGTGGGGGCATCGGAGGACATGAGTTGGTTCATCCGCACGGGCCCCCACATAAAAAAGGAGGGGACGAATGTTTCTCTTTGAAGAGTCGGAGATCAAACCGGCGAGGATCAAGGTGATCGGGGTCGGGGGCAGCGGTTGTAATGCGGTCAACACGATGATCGCCTCCAAATTTACGGGTGTGGAGTTTATCGCGGCGAATACCGATGTACAGGCGCTGAGCCTCTCCAGGGCAACCTGTACTCTTCCGATGGGAACCCGGCTGACCAAGGGGCTGGGTGCCGGGGCGAATCCGGACGTCGGTCGCGAGGCTGCGCTGGAGGATGCCGACAGGATTCGGGAGGCCCTGGAGGGGGCGGACATGGTCTTTGTCACGGCCGGGATGGGCGGCGGGACCGGGACGGGTGCCGCGCCGATCATCGCGAACATCGCACGGGAACTGGGGGCTCTCACCGTGGCCGTGGTCACCAAACCGTTTCAGTTCGAAGGGGGCAAGCGAATGAGCCGGGCCGAGGAAGGGCTCAATGAACTGAAGAAAGTGGTGGATACGCTGATCGCGATTCCAAACCAGCGGCTGCTCGCGGTCGTGGATAAGTCCACGCCGCTGGTGGAGGCTTTCAAGGTTGTGGACGATGTTCTGCGACAGGCGGTGCAGGGGATTGCGGATCTTGTGACGACGCCCGGTCTGGTGAATGTGGACTTTGCGGATGTGCGGACCGTGATGGCGCATATGGGTCGCGCCGTGATGGGCATGGGAAGCGCGCGGGGCGATCATCGCGCGGTCGAGGCGGCTCAGCGGGCCATCTCGAGCCCGCTACTGGAGGAAGGGTCCATCCACGGTGCCCGGGGCGTGTTGCTCAATATCACCGGCGGGGAGGGGTTGTCCCTCCATGAGGTGACCGAGGCCTCGATGATCATCCATGAAGCGGCCGATCCGGAGGCGAACATCATCTTCGGTTCCGTGATCAACAAGCAGATGAAGGACGACGTGATCGTGACCGTCATCGCCACCGGTTTTGAGATGGATCTGGTCCGGGAGGAGCCCGTGAAACCGGCGGCCAAGCCGTTGCCGTCCAAGAGCCTGGACCGGCCTGCGTTTCTACGCAAGGTGGCCAACAGCACTTATCCGCATGATCCCGTGGTCGGGAATGATGAATGGGATGTGCCGACGTTTCTGCGGAAACAAGCGGATTGAGCTCTTTTCAACATCAGGGGTGATGGCGTAAAATGGCGTCTGAGGTAACGGTGTCATTGCAATTCATCGAGGAAGAAGGGCATCGGGCGCTGGAGCTGCCGGCGCCAGGCCAACGTGCGGAGGTGCGGCATCTGTTCGGTCTTCGCGGCCCGCGGCCGGTCAAAATCCTGGCCAAACTTTTCGGAGTCCGGGAGACCGCTATCCTGTCCGTCCGTCAGGTGCACGGCGATTCGATCCGGGTGATCGGCACATCGGGGGACGAAGATGATTCGGATGGGGCGTGGGATGCCCTGGTCACGAACCGGAAAGGGATTGTGATCACGGTGAAGGCGGCCGACTGCCTTCCGATTCTGATCTGGGACGGGAACAAAAAAGTGGCCGCCGCCGTGCATGCGGGCTGGCGGGGTTCGCTCAAGGCCATCGCGTCCAAAACCGTTTTAACGATGCGATCTTCATTCGGATGCCGCCCCGATGATCTTTGGGTCGGAATCGGTCCGGCGATCGGGCCCTGTTGTTACGAAGTGGACGGTCCGGTGTTGGGGCCGCTGCGGGCCGAGTTTGAGTACTGGAAGGACGTGGTGAGGGAGACGGGAGGCGGCAAGGGGATGCTGGATCTTGCGGGGTTGAATCTCCGTCAATTGATCGCCTCCGGCGTGCTCCCCGATCGGATCGCTGTCACCGGTGCCTGCACGTTTTGCCATCCGGAGCGGTTTTATTCCTACCGCCGCGACGGGCAATCCTCGGGCGGCATGATCAACGGAATGATGATTTGTAATGATGATTGAGTCCATTGCGGCCCGTCTGAATCGGGTTCGTGAGCGGATGGTCGAGGCGGCGCAACGGTCCGGCCGGGACCCGGATCAGGTCACGCTGGTGGTTGTGACGAAAGGGGTGACGGAGGATCGTATCCGACATGCGATCGCGGCCGGGGCGAAAGTCCTGGGCGAGAATCGGGTTCAGGAGGCGCTGCCGAAGATCAAGGTCGTCGGTGGGTCCGTTCAGTGGCACTTGATCGGCCACCTGCAGGGGAACAAGGCCAAACAGGCCGTGGGCGCATTTGAGTTGATTCATTCGGTGGACAGCCTGGATCTGGCACGCGAGATGGATCGCCGGGCCGAACGCGCCGGGATTCGGCAAAAGATATTGATCCAGGTGAATGCGGCACGGGAGTCCAGCAAGCACGGAGTTTCACGGGAGGAACTGGACGCCATGGTCCGGCAAACGTCGGCCTTATCGCATCTTTCTTTGGAGGGGTTGATGACGATTCCTCCGCCGTCAAATGATCCGGAAGGGTCGAGGCTGTTTTTCCGATGGTTGGCCGGGAAAGCGGGGGAATTGAGACGGATCGGGCTGCCGGTTCGTGAGCTATCGATGGGGATGTCCAACGATTTTGAGGCGGCGATCGAGGAGGGGGCCACACTGATTCGGGTGGGAACCGCGATCTTCGGGCCAAGGGGGGAATGAATGTTCATCGCCGCAAACTTCATCACCGCCCTTGCGCAGGTCGCCAGCATGGCCTTGGATTTCTATATGTGGGTCATCATCATCCGTGCGTTTCTTTCATGGGTCAATCCTGATCCGTACAATCCCATCGTCCAGTTTCTGAGCAAAGTCACGGAACCGGTGCTGCGCCCGATCCGGCGGCTCATTCCGGTGTATAATATCGGCATTGACCTTTCGCCCTTGATCGTGATTCTGATCATTGTTTTTTTAAAAAGCTTTCTGGTGGCCAGTTTGGTCCAACTGGCCCGGAGGATGGAGTAATATAATAAGCAGTGAACGGGAGGATGAAATGAAAATTACACCATTGGATATACAGCAGGCCGGGTTCAAAGTCAAACTCCGGGGTTACGATCGGCAGGAGGTGGATGCTTTTCTGGACTCGGTGACAGAGGATTACGAAGCGCTGATCCGTGAAAACAACACCCTCCGCGAGAAAGTGACCGACTACGAAAATCAATTGACCGAGTTGCGGAAGAAAGAGGCGACGCTGAACAACACCCTGATGAAGGCGCAGGACCTGGTGGAAGAGATGGGACACAGCGCCCAGAAGGATGCCGAACTGGTTTTGAAAGAAGCGGAACTGAAGGCGGAAGAGATGATGCATGCGGCCCGTGAAGAGATGGCCGTGATTAAACGCGAAGTCCTTGAGTTGCAAAAACAGAAGGTGGTCTTTCTGGAGAAGATCCGTTCCTTGATCCGTATCTTCCAGAGGGTTACGGAGCTTGAGGATCGCGAAGATGAGAAAGCGGGAAAGAAAGACCGGCCGGAAGATGAACGGGACGATAATGTTCGTCTCTTGAAGCCCAAGACCTAAGCGCAGGACCGAAGACGGGTCATGGAGGTGAAGATGCATTACGACGTCTACATCACCCGGAAAGACCGGCTCTACATCGCAGCCGTTCCGGTGCTGCCTGGCTGCACGGCCCTCGGACGTTCGGAGGCCGAGGCATTGGGTAACATCCGGGATGTGATCGAAAGTTGCTTGCGGCTGCTCCAGAGGCAACGAAAACCGTTTCCCAACGTCAAGGTGGTGAAGATCCATCATGCCCGATATCCCACCGCTCGAACTGCGTGAGATCGAGGCGGGCGTCGTTCTCAAGGTTTCGGTTCAGACGAAGGCTTCCCGAAATGAAGCGACCGGAATTCATGACGGGGCGCTGAAACTTCGGCTGACCGCGCCCCCGATCGAAGGGGCCGCGAATGCGGCCTGTCTCACCTTCCTCGCGCAACTCTTTCACGTTCAAAAACGCCGTCTCCGGATCATCCGCGGCCACCGATCCCGACAGAAATGGGTTCAAATCGAGGGCGTGACACGCGGGATGATTTTCCAGCAATTAAAACGGTTGGACGTCTTTTAACCCTTGGGACTATCGGTCGTGACAGACCAGGCAGAGCGTTTTGTGAGGGACGCGAAGGAAAGGCCGGGTTTCGTTGTTGTGCGGGTTATGGCAGGTGTCGCAGTGGATGACGCCCATAAAGGTGCGAACCAGGGTCGAGACCGATGCCGGGTCGTTGGGATCAACGTTCTGCAGATTGAGCGCGGCCGATTTGGGGCCGGTCGGAATGGTGATCCCATTTTCGTCGCGGTCGGGGATGGACCAGTATCGTTTCAGCTTCGGATCGACTCGGTCGCTGGAGAGCCGGCCATCCGTCTCGCGCGGATACGAAATCGAATCGGGATGATCCGTCATTCGCAGCCCGGTCTGAATGGCCGAGAGCGCATCAGGGTTATCCGTCGGACCTTCACCGGAGTATCCCAATTGATGAACGTTGTTGCCCAGGACCCCGTCATGGCAGGTCAGGCAGTCGAAGGAAGGTCCGAACGGTTTTGTCTCGGGGGTGCCTTTTCCCAAAGGCGGTTGCACGATATGCCGAAGCGAGAAGGACTTGATCGGATTGTCTTTGTCCCAGGCCGGCGCGGTTTTGGATGGGCCGCTCTCAATATGGCACGAGCCGCAGACCGTGTCGATCGGAGAGGCCGGCCCGGCCGGCAGCAGGTTATGCTTGCTGGACAGGACCTGATCGAAGCCTTGTGTTCCGACCGATCCCTGCACCATGCCCTGCGCCATGGCGAAACCCGGTAAAAGGGCCCAGACCATGGCGATGCCCGCCGTAATATGTCCAACCCTCATGGTTTTCTCCAAACCGATTCCGGGAATCGGCCATCTGAAAACTCGAAAATGATATACCATACACAGGTTGATTTGTCCATTTAAAAACTCAGTCTTGCACCCCGATTTCGTCCCGGATCGTCCGTGCCAGGTCATCGGCCCATTTCCGGATCTCCGGTTCGTTTTCCCCCTCGATCATGATGCGTACCAGGGGTTCCGTCCCTGAATACCGGACCAGCAGTCGTCCGGACCCGTCCAGTTTTTTCCCCAGGCGTTGAATCTGCTGTTTCACCTTCGGTATCGTTGCCAGGTCGCGCCGTTCCTTGACGCGGACATTGACCAGCACCTGGGGAAAGGCCGTCATGATCTTCGCCAGTTCGGAGAGCGATTGGCCGGTGGTCTTCATCAGGGCCAGGACCTGCACGGCCGTGATCAGTCCGTCTCCGGTGGTGTTGTAGTCCAGGAAAATCAGATGGCCGGACTGTTCCCCCCCGAAGTTATAGCCGTCGCGGAGCATCCGTTCCAGAACGTAGCGGTCTCCCACCGCCGTTTTAACGACACGGATTCCGGCTTTTTCCATGGCCCGTTCCAGGCCCATGTTGCTCATCACGGTCGTGACTAGCGTGTTTTGGTTAAGCCGTCGCGCCTTTTTCATCGAGACGGCTAGGGCCGCCATCACCTGATCCCCGTCAACCACGAACCCTTTTTCAGTGGTGAAGATGGCCCGGTCGGCGTCCCCGTCGTGGGCGATTCCGATATCGGCGCGATGCTCCTTCACCGCTTTCCGGATCACCTCCGGATGGGTGGAACCGCAGCCCTGGTTGATATTCATCCCATCGGGTTCATCCCCCAGGACGATCACCTTGGCGTCCAGTTCGCGAAGGATCGTGGGCGCGACCTTGTAAGCGGCGCCGTTGGCGCAATCCACGACGACCGTGATTCCCTCCAGCGTGAGGCCCTTGGGGAGGGAATTCTTGACGAACTCGATGTACCGTCCCTCCGCATCGTCCACGCGGAAGGCCTTTCCGATCTCGCCCGCCGTCGGTCGGATCGCATCGATCTTGCCGGAGAAGATGAGATCCTCCATCTGGTGCTCCATCTCGTCCGGGAGCTTCAGTCCCTCGCGCGAGAAAAACTTGATTCCGTTGTCCTCAAACGGGTTGTGCGAGGCCGATATGACGACGCCGGCGTCCGCGCGCAGGCTTCGCGTGAGAAAGGCGATGCCCGGGGTCGGGAACGGGCCGACGAGGAGCACGTCCACGCCCATCGAGCAGATCCCCGAGGTCAGGGCGCTCTCGAGCATGTAGCCGGACAGGCGGGTGTCTTTCCCGATCACGATCCGATGTCGGCCGGCCTTGTTCTTGAACAGGTAGGCCGCGGCCCGGCCCAGTTTCATCGCCATCTCGGAGGTCATCGGTTCCTGATTGGCAATTCCCCGGACGCCGTCCGTTCCGAATAATTTTTTGGTCCGACTCGGTTTCATGGCTGTGGTTTGGCTCTTAGTGAACGTTGTCGCTTTGTGCGGCACGCGGTCCTAAACGGATCGGGATCCGTCTGGGACTGATCCGCATGATCTGAACATTGGCCGGGACCGTGATCGCGGACGGGGTCAGGAACAGGACATTGCTGCCCTCGCGGGCGTCCGTCAGGTCCAGCACCGCCCGGGGCGGACTCGATATGATTCCCTCAAGGATCCGCTCGCGGCCTCTGACACGGACGGTCACGTCGTCGATCATATCGCCGACCACGACCAGACGGGCCGGCACGTTTCTCAACTCCAGGGGAACCGCAATCTCCATCTCGGCGCCTCCCTTGGAGTTGACATAGAACCAAAGGAGCACCGCAAAGACGAGTGAGACGATCTTGATGAGAACATTGTCCAGCAACAAAACTTTCAAGCGGTTCAGGATCATCGGGATCGAACCGGGAAGAATTCTTTCAGACGCTCGACGATCGCCAGCCCTTCCCGCTTATCCCGCAGGAAGATGCGGGTCAGGACCCGTCGGAGCGAGGCCGCGTCCAGTTCCCGGGTCAATTTCCCGCCGATGATGACCGAAATGGCCCCGGTTTCCTCCGACACCACGATCACGACCGCGTCGGTCTCTTCCGTCACGCCGAGGGCGGCCCGATGGCGGGTGCCGAGCATCTTACTGACTTCCGGGTTCAGCGTCAAGGGGAGGAAACATCCGGCGGCCACCAGGCGGTTTCCCTTGATGATTACGGCGCCGTCATGAAGCGGCGAATAGGGCATGAACAGGCTCAGGAGCAGTTCCTTGGACAGTTTGGCGTCGACCGCCACGCCCACTTCCACAATGTCTTTCAGCTCGCTCTCCTGTTCCAGGACGATGATCGCGCCCATTCGTTTGTTGGCCATCAAGACCACGGCCCGGATGATCTCCTCCAGGGTTCGGGACTCCTCGCTCGCGGTCAGGGTTCGGAAGAACGGATTCTGCCCGATCTGGGCCAGGGCCCGACGGATCTCCGGCTGAAATAAAATGACGATGACCAGGACGACCTGGGCCCAGAAACTCGTGATGAGCCAGTCCATAGTGGAAAGCCCGGCCGATTTTGAGATGACCGAGGCCAGCAGCAGTAGCGCCAGTCCCACCAGCATCTGGAAGGCCCGCGTGCCCTTGAGGATCAGAAACAGCCAGTAGAGCACCGTCGCGACCAGGGCGATGTCCAGGATGTCCTGCCAGCGAATCATCGAGAAGGTCTCAATCATGCCTGAACCGTTCGATGGCCTTCGCCATCCGGGACACGCGGCCCATGGCGCGGACGTCATGAACCCGGATGATCGAGGCGCCGTGGAGGATTCCGACCGCCACGGCGGCGGCCGTTCCTTCAAGCCGCTCCTCGACCGGAAGCCCCAAAACCCGGCCGATGAAGGATTTACGGGAAGGGCCGATCAGGATCGGCCGACCCAGCGACCGGAATTCATCCATCCGGGCCAGAATTTCCAGATTGTGATCAATGGTTTTACCGAACCCGATGCCGGGATCCAGAACGATCCGCTCGCGGGAGATGCCGGACTGTTCGGCAAACCGGATCCGTGTTTCAAAGAATGCCGAGATCTCGCGGACGACATCGTCGTAAACGGGATGGGCCTGCATGTCCCTGGGGGTTCCCTGCATATGCATCAGCACGACCGGAACGCCTTCCCGGGCCGCAAGCGGAGCCATGTCCGGGTCCATGCGGAGCGCGCTGATGTCGTTGATGATCCGCGCCCCGGCCGCGACGGCCCGTCGGGCGACGTCCGCCTTGGTGGTATCGATGGAGATCGGGATGCGCAGGCGACGGGCGAGTTGTTCGATCACCGGGACCACGCGCCGGATTTCTTCTTCGATCGGGACCGCGACCGCACCCGGGCGGGAGGATTCGCCCCCGACGTCGATCAGATCGGCGCCCTCTTCCGCCAGTGTCTCGGCCTGACGGATCGCGTCGTCCGTTTCCAAGAACCGTCCTCCATCCGAGAAGGAATCCGGGGTGACGTTCAAGACGCCCATCAAGAGAACGCGCGACGCGAGATCAAGATCCAGTCCGGGACCCTGAAGGCGGACTATGGGGTGGTTTGTTCCGATCAATGGTTCTCCCGTCACCTTGAAGTCATCGGAAAAAGATCCATGGAGCACGTGGGGTTGAAAAAAAAGGCGGGTCGGGCGAGCTTAGGCGGAAGCTCCCGCGATCAGTTTATCGATTTCAGGCGCGTCCAGCACTTCCTTTTCCAGCAAAGCTTCCGCGATCGCCCGCAGCGCCTTGATGTTCTCCCGCAGGATATTCCTGGCCCGGTCGTAATTGTCCATCACCAGCCGCTTGACCTCGTTGTCGATTTCAATCGCAGTGTTTTCGCTATAGTCCCGCCGGGTCGCAATCTCGCGACCCAGGAAGATCTCTTCGTCCTTTTTGCCGAAGGTCAGCGGTCCCATCTTTTCGCTCATGCCCCATTCGCAGACCATCTTCCGGGCCAGGTCCGTGGCCCGCTCGATATCGTTGCCGGCGCCGGTCGTGATCCGATTGAGGATGATTTCTTCAGCCGCGCGGCCGCCCATCAAGATGGCGAGGTTGTTGTAGAGGTATTCGCGCGGAAAGGTGTACCGGTCATCCGTCGGCAACTGCATCGTCAGGCCGAGGGCCCGCCCGCGGGGGATGATCGTGACTTTGTGAACCGGATCCGTTCCCGGAATCATCCGGGCGACCAGTGCATGTCCCGCTTCGTGATAGGCCGTGGTCTGCTTTTCTTCCTCGCTCAAGACCAGGCTCTTTCGTTCCACACCCATCAGTACCTTGTCCTTGGCCGCTTCGAAATCGGACATCTCGACCATTTTTTTATCCATCCGGGCGGCCAGCAGCGCGGCCTCATTGACGAGGTTCGCGAGATCCGCTCCTGAAAAACCGGGTGTTCCCCGTGCGATCACTTCGAGGTTGACGTCTTTCCCCAGAGGAAAGCGCTTCGTGTGAACCTTCAATATCTCGAGGCGGCCACGGACATCCGGACGGGCGACGACAACCTGGCGGTCGAAACGGCCCGGGCGGAGCAGGGCCGGATCCAGAACATCCGGGCGGTTGGTGGCTGCGATCAGAATGACTCCCTCGTTGGTTTCGAAGCCGTCCATCTCAACCAGCAACTGGTTCAAGGTCTGTTCGCGTTCATCGTGCCCTCCGCCGAGACCGGCTCCCCGGAGACGTCCGACGGCATCAATCTCATCAATAAAGATGATGCACGGGGCGTTCTTTTTTCCCTGTTCGAACAGGTCCCGCACCCGCGAGGCCCCGACCCCGACGAACATTTCGACGAAGTCCGAACCGCTGATCGAAAAGAAGGGGACCCCCGCCTCACCGGCGATGGCCTTGGCCAGGAGGGTTTTGCCCGTTCCGGGAGGGCCGACGATCAGTACGCCTTTCGGGATACGGCCGCCTAATTTCTGGAATTTGGGCGGGTCTTTTAAAAACTCGATGATCTCGGTCACCTCGCCTTTGGCTTCTTCGATGCCAGCCACATCCGCAAAGGTGACCTTCTTGCGGTCTTCCGTCAGGAGACGGGCCCGGCTTTTTCCAAAGGACAGCGCCTTGTTCCCGCCGATCTGCATCTGGCGCATCAGGAAGAACCAGAGTACGATGAACAGTACAAAGGGGCCCCATGTGACCAGGAAGGTGATATACCACGGACTTTCCTCCGGCGGCTTTGCCACGATCTTGACGTTCTTGTCCCGCAGGAGTTTCACGAGATCGGGATACTCAACCAGATAGGTCTTGAATTTGTTCCCGTCTTTTAATACGCCGTTGACCTGATTCGGTTTGATTATGACCTCGGCCACGTCGCCTTTATCCACCTTGATCATGAAGTCGCTGAAGATGATCTCTTCTTCCAGCGACTGGGTGGGCGCCTGAAAGAGATGGAACAGGAGGATCATGAAAAGTCCGACCACCAGCCAGAAGATCATATTTTTCATTCGCGAGTTCACTGCAAAAAACCTCCTTGCCTTTCTGTCAAATCCAGGCCCCGGAATCCGATCGAGGGAGTCAACATAATTGAAGAATAGTCTAGCACAGCTTCGTTACTCTTGCCAATAGAAAAGCTCCTCGGCCTCGGAGACCTTGTCCATGACGGCAATGTACGGAAGATTGCGGTACCGGTTTTGGTAATCGAGGCCGTATCCGACGACATATTTATTCGGGAGGGTAAAGCCGACGTAGTCGATCGTCACCCGGACCTTGCGGCGATCCGGTTTGTCCAGAAGCGTGCAAACCTTGAGCGATTTGGGCTTTCGGGCCAGAATCGTCTTCTTTAAAAAACTGACGGTCATTCCGGAATCCACGATATCCTCGATCAGCAGAACGTCCTGACCGGTGACATCCTCGCTGAGATCCGAGAGGACCTTGATTTTTCCCGCGACGGAACGTTTTTGTGCCGGCCGGTTGGTGACCACGATGAAATCAACCCGCAGCAGCAGACGGACGGCCCGCACCAGATCGGCATAAAAGGCAAAGGCCCCTTTCAGCACGCCCACCATCAAAAGGTTTTTATCGGCGTAATCGGCCGTGATCTGGTTGCCCAGCTCCCGGATTCGTTTCTGCATCTCATCCTGCGTGATGATCGGCCGCCCGAAGATTCGCTCCATGCTTTGCCCTTTCTGTTATTCCAGGATCGCCTTGGCTTTGTGAATATCCTCTTCGATCTGCCGGACCAGCTCTGCCTTGTCCTGAAAAGTCTGTTCCGGTCGTATCCATTCGATGAAACTCACCCGGATGGGCAGATCGTATAAATCGGACTGTGGTTCGAACAGATGCGTCTCGACCATCCGTTCCTGAGATCCCATCGTGGGCTGCGTCCCGATGTAGCTTACGCCGTTTGAAACATGCCCGTTCAGTTCGGCACGCACGGCATAGATGCCATTGCAGGGTATCACCCGATCGGCCGGCGGTTTGAAATTGGCCGTAGGATAACCCATATCCCGCCCCCGCCGCGCGCCGGTCATGACCCGGCCGTCCAGGCTGTAGTCCCGCCCCAGGAGTTCCCGCGCATCCCCGACGCGTCCGGCCATGAGGCATTCGCGGATGCGGGAGGAGCTGACCGGGCGTCCTCCGATCAAAACGGCCTCCATGGCATGGACCTTAAAGCCCAATTCATTGCCGAGGGCATGGAGGTCGGAGACCGCGCCCCTCCGGTCTTTGCCGAACGCGAAATGATTGCCCACAAAGACTTCTTTCGCCCCCAGATCCTCGCAGAGGATTTTTCGGGCAAAATCCCCGGGGGAAAAATTGGCGAAATCGCGCGTAAACGACACCGCTCGGACCTGCCGTATCCCGATCGTCTCGATCCAATGCAGCCGTTCCTCGAAGGTCATTAGAAATTTTAGATTCAACGTCGGCGCCAGCACCTGCAACGGGTGGGGTTCAAACGTCAGGACGATGCCGGTTCCTTTTTCCGCCGTGGCTCTTTCAACCGCCTGTTTTAGTATAGCCTGATGGCCGCGATGGACTCCGTCAAAATTGCCGACGGCCACGATCGGATAGACCGCCTTCTCGCCATGACTGGTCTGATCCCGAATTATCTCCACGCGCGGGTATTTCCCTCTCAAGACTGCAGTAGCCGGGCCGCTTCTTTGGCGAAGTAGGTCAGGATCAGGTCCGCGCCGGCCCGTTTGATCGAGGTCAGGGTCTCGATGATGACCCGGTCTTCATCCAGCCATTTTAATCGCGAGGCCGCCTTGATCATGGCGTACTCGCCGCTGACCTGATAGGCCGCGACCGGCACATTGAAGGCGCTTCGGACACGGTGAATCACGTCCAGATAAGCCAAGGCCGGTTTGACCATCACGATGTCGGCGCCTTCCTCGATATCCAGCGCGACCTCGCGCAGCGCCTCGCGGACATTCGGCGGGTCCATCTGGTAGGACTTCCGGTCCCCGAACTGGGGGGCCGAGCCGGCCGCATCCCGAAACGGCCCGTAGAAAGCCGAGGCATATTTGGCCGCGTACGACAGGATCGGGGTCATTTCGAAATTCTCCCGGTCCAGCGCCGTGCGGATCGCCTTCACGCGACCATCCATCATGTCGGAGGGCGCGACCATATCCGCACCGGCCTTCGCATGGGAGACCGCCTCGCGGGCCAGCAGTTCCAGCGTCGGATCATTCAGGACCCGTCCCTCTTTGACGACGCCGCAATGGCCGTGACGGGTATATTCGCAAAGACAGACGTCCGTGATCACGACCAGTTCGGGTACGCGGTCCTTCACGGCCTTCACGGCCTGTTGAATGATGCCGGTCGGGGCATAGGCCTCCGAACCCCGTTCATCCTTTTTCTTGGGGATGCCGAACAGGATCACGGCCGGTATGCCGAGACGGCGGACCTCCTGCGCTTCTTTGACCAGGGTATCGATGGAAAGTTGGTAGGTGTTCGGCATCGAGACGATTTCTTTTCGGATGCCTTTGCCGTGGGTGACGAAGAGGGGATAGATGAAGTCCGCGGCCGACAGCGCTGTTTCCTGCACCAGGGTTCGCAGCTTCGGCGACTGCCGCAGTCTTCGCGGGCGTGATTGAGGAAAGGACATAAATCTCCAATTACAAATCTCAAATTTCAAATTTGAAATTCAGGTGGCCTGCGTTGTAAAATGTTCCACGATCGCTTCGGCCAGCGAGGGAATCGTGGAGTCTTTCGGCAGAACATGGACGGTCATTCCGTATTCTTCAACCGTCTTGGCCGTGATCGGCCCGATGCAAGCCACCACCACCTCGTTCAGAAGTTTACGGCCCTCCTCCGGTCCGAACATCTCAACAAAATTTCTGACGGTGGATGAGCTCGTGAATGTTATAACAGAAATCTGACGGCCTTGCAAAAGGTTTTTGACCCATTCCAGATCGCGGGTCGGGCGAATGGTCCGGTAGGCCGTGACCACATCGACCCGTGCGCCCATCCGGACCAAGGCCTCCGGCAACACATCGCGGGCCACGGCCGCCCGCGGGATCAGGATCTGCCGTCCGGATAATTCCTGCCGGCCCATCTGCTCGATCAGGGCCTCGGCGACATATTCGGCCGGCATCAGGTCGACACGAACCCCCATCCGCTCGATCTCCTGGGCGGTTCGGGGTCCGATGGCGCAAAGCTTGATCCCCTTCAAGGCGCGGATGTCTTTCCCTCCGGTCTTGAGCCGTTCCAGGAAATAGAGGACGCCGTTGGCGCTGGTGAAAATCAGCCAGTCGTACTCCTCAATTTTTCGGATGGCGCCGTCCAGGGCCTCCCAGGATTCCGGGGGAACGACTTCGATCGTGGGAAATTCGACGGGATCGGCCCCGTACAGTTTGAGAAGATCGGTGAACTCGACCGCCTGATCCCGGGCCCGTGTGACCAGGATGCGTTTTCCGAATAAGGGACGGCCCTCGAACCAATTCAGCTGTTCACGCAATTTCACCACCTCCCCCACGATGATCAGTGCCGGCGGCTTGAGCGCTTCGGCCCGGACCTTCTCGACTATCGTCTCCAGTGTTCCGACAACCGTTCGCTGCTCCGGCCTCGTTCCCCATCGGGTCACGGCCACCGGGGTTTGGGGTGTCTGGCCGTGCAGTAGCAGTTGCCGCACGATCTCCGGCAGATTCGTCAAGCCCATGAAGAACACCAACGTGCCGATCCCGGAAAGTTTTTCCCAGGGCACCTGACCATTTTCCTTGCCCGGATCTTCATGGCCGGTGACGAACGTGACGGCCGAAGCCACGTCCCGGTGGGTCAAGGGGATGCCGGCATAGGCCGGCACACCAACGGCGGCCGTGACGCCCGGGACGATCTCAAACGGGATCCCGGCTCCAACGGCGGCCACGGCCTCTTCCCCGCCGCGTCCGAAGATGAAGGGATCGCCTCCCTTGAGCCGGACCACGGTCTTGCCCTGCCGGGCCTTTTCAATCAATAACCGGTTGATCTCCTCCTGGCCGATATGGGTCTCTCCGCCTTTTTTTCCTGCAAAAATCAGCTCGGCATTCGGTTTGGCATATCGAAGAAATTCTTCATTGGCCAGATAGTCGTAGACGATGACATCCGCCTGTTCGATGCAGGTCTTGCCTTTGATCGTGAGGAGTCCCGGATCGCCCGGGCCGGCCCCGATCAGATAGATTCTTCCCGTCCGACCTATCTGTCCCATGGCTTCATTGATAGATTTCCTTCAAGATGTCATCCGCTCCCTGCGCCAGAAGCCGTTCGGCCAGCTCCAGGCCCAGCGCCTCCGGCTGTTCGGGATCGCCCGCCGTGCCGTCCCGGATCAAACGCGTTCCATCCACACTGGCCACCAGGCCCTCCAAAACCAGCCGTTCTTCATCCCGGATCTGCGCATAGGCCGCAATCGGGACCTGGCAGCCGCCTTCGAGCCGCTTTAGTAGAGCCCGTTCCGCGCGCACGCACCGGCTGGTGGCGGGATGATTGAAGCCGGCCAGCATCGGATTCACCTGTCCGTCCGCGACACGGCATTCCAGACCCAGCGCGCCCTGTCCAATGGCCGGGAGACAGATTTCGGGATCGAGATATTCCGTAATCCGGTCTTCCAATCCCAACCGGCGAAGTCCGGCCGCCGCCAGCACGATGGCATCCAGACCCTCCCGACCCAACTTTTTGATCCGCGTGTCGAGATTACCCCGCAGTGGAATGATTTCAAAATCGGGCCGCAGGTGTTTGATCTGGGATTGTCGGCGAAGGCTGCTGGTGCCGATCCGTGCGCCGCGCGGCAAATCCAGAAGATGTTTTCCGTTCCGGCTGATCATGACATCCCTCGGATCTTCACGACGGGTGATCGCGGCCAGGTGGAGCCCTTCCGGCAGAAAGGTCGGCACGTCCTTCATGCTGTGAACCGCCAGGCCGATCTCATTACGGAAAAGCGCTTCCTCGATCTCTTTTACGAACAGCCCTTTTCCGCCGACCCTGGCCAGCGGGACGTCCGTGATCTTGTCGCCGGTGGTTTTTATTTTTTTGAGTCGGATCTCCAGATCGGGAAGGGCCGCTTCAAGCTCTTCCTTGATCATGTGAGCCTGACAGAGGGCCAGCGCGCTGCCCCGTGTGCCGATGATGAGTGGTTGCGACATAGTATGGAGTCACACCTTTAACCGCAGTCGTGGTTATTTTCTCGTGACCGATTCTTCACCCGGATCGGCTTCGTCTTCTTTTCCGGAGTCCGCACGATGGGGGCGTTGGGGAGGGTCTTTGTCCAGGTTGAACAATCGTCGGACGGCTTCGGCGTACAGCGCGCCGTTCTCCGAACGGGCTTCGTCTTTTAAGACCACCAGGGGTGAATGGAGGAGCTTGTTGACGATGGAAGCGGCCAGTCCCTCGATCGTTTCGCGTTGATCGGGCGTCAGCTCGCCCAGTTTCGATAAAAATTTATTCACCTCGATGCGGCGGATGTCCTCGGCCTTGGTCCGGAGGGCCGTGATCGTCGGAACGACCTCCAGTGATTTGAGCCATTTGTTCAGGGTGATCAACTCCTCCGAGACGATCTCTTCCGCCTTCAAGGCTTCCTTTTGTCGTCCTTCCAGATTGGTGTCGACGATCGATTGGAGGTCGTCGATATCATACAAAAAAACGTTGTCGATCCGATTGACATGGGGATCAATATTCCGGGGCACCGAGATGTCGATCAGGAAAATGGGCCGGTTCTTCCGTCGCTGGATGGCCTTGTCGATATGCTCCTCGGTGATGACATAGTGCGATGCGCCGGTGGAACAGATCAGGATGTCGGCCTCGGCCAGGACCCGCGGGAATTCCTCCATCCGGAGCGGGATGCCGTCGAATCGTTTGGCCAGATCGATGGCGTTGTCGAAGTTGCGGGTGGTGATCATCACTTTTTGAACGCCGTTATCCACGAGATGACGCACCGCCAGTTCGGCCATCTCTCCGGCGCCCACGAGCAGGGCCTCTTTTCCATCCAGACGGCCGAAGATCTTTTTGGCCAGTTCCACGGCCGCGAAACTGATCGAGACCGCATTCTCCGCGATCTTGGTCTCGGTCCGGACTCGCTTGGCGACCGAAATCGCCTTGCGAAAAACCTTGTTGAGAATCACGCCCGTCGCCTTCTGATGCATGGCGGTGTCGAAGGCTTCCTTGAGCTGTCCCAGAACTTGCGGTTCGCCGATCACCATCGAGTCGAGACTGGAGGCGACGCGAAAGACATGCCGGATGGCTTCGTCCGCGGAATACAGATAGAGGCACGCGTTCCATTCGTCGGCCGACAGGCCGGTGTGATGGTCTTCGAAAAACTCCTTGATCCGCTGGAAACCGGTCTGGACCTGCTGAACCACGGCGCAAATTTCCACCCGGTTGCAGGTCGAGAGGATCACGCCCTCGTCGATCCCATGACAGGATTTGAGCCGGATCAGTGCTTCACGCAGCTGGGCATCCGAAATCGAGAGCTTTTCACGGATTTCGATGGGCGCGGTTCTGTGGTTTAATCCGACGACGATGATGTCCAACGGTTACCCCATTACAAAAAAGAATGCTGCCCTTTCCAGATCAGGTCGACACCCACGAACGAAACGATCACACCGATGAAACCGATGATGGCCAGGTAAGCCGCTTTTTTGGCGCGCCATCCCACGGTGATCCGTCCGTGCAGCACAATCAGGTAAAACAGCCAGATGGCCAGCGAAAAAATCTCACGGGGATCCCAGTACCAACCCGAAACGTTCCCCGCACCCCATGCGCCGATGATGATGCCCATCGTGAGAAGGCCGAAACCCAGAATCACGGCCTTGTAATTCAGATCATCCAGAATATCCAGGGAGGGAAGTTTATTATAAAGATTATTGAACTGCTTGGATTTGAGCAGTCGTTCCTGAATGAGATACATCACCCCCACCAGGAAGGCGATGGCAAAGGCCACCGCTCCCAGCAGGGCCATGGCGGTATGGACATAGACCCAGGCCCTGTGCAGGACCGTGTCGGGGGATCGAATTTCCGCCGGCAAAACGGCGCCGGACAGCAGCGAGATCAAGGCCAGCGGCAGGACGAAGGAGCCCAAAACATGAATGTGGAAACGAAGCTCCACCAGCAGAAAGACCATTACCAGGGACCAGGCAAAAAAATCCATGGCATCGGAAAGATGGGTCAGGGAGACATAACCCGACTCAAACATTCGCATGATGAGTGTGATCGTGTGGAACGCAAAACCGATGCCGGTGGTGACCAGGGAAAAGCGGGAAAATGTTTCCTTTTTTCCGGCCAGAAGGTAGGCCAGAAACGCAAGCGTTCCCAGAAAATAAAGCGCGAGCGTGATCTTAAAAAAAAGAGCGTTCATAACCGATCCCCAAGTGGCAAACCGATTATATCTGTTTAAAAAAGTCTCTGTCAAGGAAGATAAAACACCGGTGGGTCAATCACAACTGTCGGATAATCCATAAAAAACATCGCAACCGTTTAAAAGAACACAGCCGTAAAAACGTGTTGAAATAAACGGCATGGTATTATAATATGACCGGTGACATTCAGGACACTCACAAGGGTAAAACCATGCTGCAGATGAAGGTCAGAGGGTTGATGTATGACCCGTTCAATAACGCCTTCATTATCATTCTCCGGGACGAGCAGGAGAAGGAGGTGTTGCCGGTCTGGATCGGAAAACCGGAGGCGGGTGCGATCAGCTTTGCCCTGGAAGGGGTTTTTACCCCCCGGCCGATGACTCATGATCTGATGAAGAGCATTTTGGACAGCAGCAACGCCAAGGTGATCAGCGTCGTAATCACGGATTTGAAGGACAACACCTATTTTGCGAAGATTCATATCGCTTATCAGGACTCGGAATATACGGTGGATTCCCGTCCCAGCGATGCGATTGCGCTGGCGCTGCGGGTGGACGCCCCCATCTTTGCGACGTTGGCCGTGATCCAGAAACACAGCACCGAGGAACTCGACCGATGGTTGGAGAATCTGCGTCCGGAGGATTTTGGTAAATCCGATGCTTGACCGGCTTCTCAAATCGGAACTAAAAATGAAGCGTGTCGTATTGGTATCGGGGATAGTGGCCTGTCTGGCGGGGGGACTCGCGGCCGGATGCGCCACGATTGACAACCTTTCAACCGAATCCTACCGAAAGCTCGGTCTTCCATCCAGGCTGCCGGAAGGGGAATCCCTCGGACTTCTTCCGCTGTTCGGGCGGGTCTCGCTTCGTGAATACCTGCCCGGGGCGGACGTGATTTTTCTTGAGAGCTTCCAGCACGAGCGGGGCGGCCGGACCTGGATTGATCCTCAAGAAAGCCTGAGACGGATTCGCGAGGCCGGACTGGAGACGCTGTACCAGGACCTGGCCCGGGGATATTCGATCGACCATCCGCCGCTCCAGGAACCGCTTCAACAGATCGGAAAGGCGGTCGGAACGCGATACCTTCTCCTGACCGAGCTTGAGCAGATCGAATTGACCGAGGGCGCCACCCAGGTTCGTCTGCACGGCCGCCTTTGGGATGCCGAAAAAGGCGAGATTCTTTGGGAAGGGGTGGGGGAGGGGCGGGGGTATGTGGTGCTGATCTTCCCCTGGGTCCCGTCCAGTTTTGAAAAAACGATGGCGACCGCCAGCAACGGTCTGGTTCATCGGCTTCCTTTTTAACCGCGAGGATCCGGTCCCAATGGACATCAAGTTGAACGTGCAGGGAGTATTGACCGATCCGAAGACCGAGACCCAGGTGGTGCTGTTGCGGGCCGAGGACGGCCAAGAGGTCCTTCCGATCTGGGTCGGAGCGATTGAAGGGGGCGCGATCAAATTTGCGCTGGAGGGAATTCTTCCCGCCCGGCCGATGACGCATGACCTTCTGAAAAGCATGATCGACCATCTCGGGTTCCGGGTCCAGAAAGTGATCATTACGGAGATCAAGAACAATACCTACTATGCACTGATCTATCTCGAATCGGGCGGCAGTCTGCTGAGCATCGATTCCCGCCCCAGCGATGCGATCGCCCTCGCGCTCCGCACCCATGTGCCGATTTACACCACGGATGAAGTATTAAAGCAAAAGGCCGGCGACAGCCTGGATACCTGGCTTGAAAGACTGAATCCAAAAGATTTTGGCGATAAGAATGTTTGATAGGGGCTCGCTTTGTCTCCTCCTTCCGTTCTACAAAGACCCTTCCGTTCATAGATTCATGAACCAAAGAGATCATCATTCGACCGTCACCCTGAACGGGTAAGCACAATACAAACCAGCACCGTCGTTAGTGCATTGGCACGCTCCTTGCTCAATTGTGATCGGGTGAGGAGGCGATCCGATGGAACGACCGATGGCATGGGCGGCAATTTGTTGTTTGTCCGGTCTTATCCTCCGTGAGATTTTTACCTATTTCCCTTTGACCGTTTTTGGTTTTGCAATCATCGTCATCGTATGGATCTATGTCCTTCATGGGCGGGAAGGGAGACCGACAGGTCTTTTTCTGCTTGTCGCCGGCCTGGTGTTGTTGGGCATGATACGGTTTCAAGTTGCCGCGCCGACTCTTTTGGCCGACGATCCGGGGCGCTTTGTGAGACCGGAACCGCTTCGTGTCATCGGTGTGGTGGATGAGCCTCTACAGCATGGGCCCGAGAGCACTCTCGTTATTCTTAAAGTCCAATCCGTTCTGTCGGAAGGCGGAGAGCATCCCGTGGGAGGAAGGCTGCGGCTCACGGTCCGCGATTTTGTCCCGGATATCGAGTACGGCGATCTCGTTTCCCTGGAGACGCGGCTCCGGCCGGTCGCCGGGCTGCGCAATCCGGGAGGGTTTGATTATGCCGCGGCACTGCAACGGGATGGCATCCGCGCCACGGCCGTGCTTCATCGCCCCGAGGTGTTGACCCGGCTGGCCGCCGGCGGTTTCGCGCCGTTACGCCGTATCTATGCCTGGCGGGAACAGATCCGGCAGCGGTTGGACGGTTCGCTGTCGCCCGTCTCTTCCTCCATTCTACAATCCATGCTGATCGGAGAGACGGGGTCGTTAAGCCCCGAGGTCCGGGAGGCCTTCATGATTTCCGGAACCACCCACCTCCTTTCGATTTCGGGCTCTCATCTGGCCATGGTTTCGTTCGTGGTGTTTTGGTTGTCCGGGAGAATACTGAAGCGGATGCCGGTCCGATGGCTTTTATCGTCTAGCCGGCGCCTGACCGTCACGCGTCTCAGCGTACTGATCACGCTCGTTCCGGTCATTTTCTACACACTCCTGGCCGGCGCGCAGGTCGCGACGGTTCGCTCTCTGGTGATGATCCTCGTCTATCTCGCCGCCGTCTGGTTTCAGCGGGCCGATGATCCGTTGAATGCACTGGCCGTTGCGGCTCTTCTCCTCCTTCTGTGGCAGCCTCAAGCTGTTTTCTCAATCTCGTTTCAACTGTCCTACATTGCGGTTTTGGCGATGGTGCTGAAGGGAGAGAAACAGAGGCTCCTCCGGGACAACGGGTCCGGCACGGGAGAGGATACCAAAGATGAACGATCGCAGATCGGGCTGTTATGGGAGAAAGTCCGGGCCTATTTGAGTATGACATTTGCGGCCGGGGTTTCCACGTTGCCGTTGACGGCCTACTACTTTAATCAGGTCGCCTGGGTCGGTTTCCTGTCCAATCTGATCATCGTTCCTCTGGTCGGGATGGTGATCGTTCCGTTGGGGCTGGCCTGCTCGGTCGGGGCGATACTTTTTGGGTCAACGAGCCTGCCGTTGGCCGGACTCAATGATCTGCTCACGCGCGGTCTTTTTTCGATGATCGAGTGGTTCGCCCGGTTTCCTGCGGCCGAACTGCATGTTCCTTCTCCTCCGGTTCCTGTCTTGATGGCGGTCTACCTGGCCGGTCTTCTTCTGCTCATCGTGCGGGGGAAGCAGGTCCGGACGTGGAGCGCGATCGGTCTGTGTTTTTTGATCCTAACGGTCTGGATCGCGCGAGTCTGGGCATCCCATCCGGATGGGCGGCTCCGCGTCACCTTCCTCGATGTCGGGCAGGGGGATGCGGCCTGGATCGAGATGCCGGACGGCAAGACGATGCTGATGGACGGCGGGGGCGCTTACGGAAATTTTGATCTGGGACGACTTGCGGTCGCGCCCTATCTGTGGAACACCGGCCGTTATAGGATCGACTATCTGGTCGCATCCCATCCCCAGCTGGATCACATGGGGGGCCTGGGCTACCTTGCGAAGAAATTTAATATCGGCGAGATCTGGACCAACGGGTTGGAAAAAGACGCGGACTTTTATCGCCGGTTCCGGGAGATTGTTTCGGCGAAGGCGATTCCGGAAAAGCGGATCACGAGTGATGACCGCCCTCTGAATTTGGGCGGCGTGCGGATCTTACCGCTTCATCCTGAAATGGCCGATCCCGATGGACCCGATAATGATCAATGCCTCGTCATACGGATGGAGTACGGGAAGGAGGCGATACTGTTTACCGGCGACATCGAGCGAGCGGCGGAGCGGGAACTTCTGCGTTGGGGCGATCTCCTGAAGACCACGGTCCTGAAGGTTCCGCATCACGGGAGCCGGACCTCGATCGACCCCGACTTCCTGTCCCGTGTCGCTCCGGCCGTCGCCGTGATCTCGGTCGGAGCCCATAATTCCTACCGGCATCCGTCGCCCGAAACCCTCGCGGCTTACGAATCGAAGGGCGCACGGATCTATCGCACGGACCGGGACGGCGCGGTGATCCTTGAAACGGACGGGATTCGGCGAACGATGCGGACGGTTGCGGACGGCATCGTCCTTGCCGTGCCGCTGCGATGGGATATCACGGCCGGAGAGGCGGCCAATTGGAGGAAGATCGTCCATCGTTACTGGTCCGGTCCGGCTTGACAAAGAGGGGGCCGTTCTCTATAGTCAACAGATCCTGGGCGTTTTAAAAAGGGGATCCATGGCCGAGAGCGAATCCCAAAAACAGATGGCCGAGTTTAAAGGCAAAAAGCGTCTGGGCGATTTTCTTTTTGAAGCGAAACTGATCAGCCATGATCAGCTCACGCGGGCGCTGGCCGAGCAGAAACGGCTGGGGAAAAAACTCGGGGAGACCCTGATCACGCTGCGCATCATTTCCGAGCAGGTGCTGACCGAGGCGCTCTCGAACAATCTGGGGTATCCCTTCGTGGATCTCAGTTCCACGGCGCTGGAACCCGACATCGTCATGGCGATTCCGGAGACCCTGGCCAAGAAGCAATGCGCCATCCCCGTTTCGTTGGAAAATAAGACGCTGACCGTCGCCATGGTCGATCCGCTCGACTACGAATGCCTGCGGGATCTCGGGTTCGCCAGCGGCTTCCGCATCCAGCCGGTCATTGCGACGCGCAAGGACATCCTGGAGGCGATCGATCGTTACTATAACCTGAATACCTCCGTCGAGAGCATCGTTCAGGAAACGGCCCAGGACTACGACGAATCCCTTCTCCAGATCATTCCCGAAATCAGCCCCAACGCGGCGGACGCCCAATCGCTGGAGGAGCGAAGCCGCCTGGCCCCGGTCATCCGCCTGGCCAACCTGATCATGACCAAGGCCATCCGGCAGCGGGCCAGCGATATTCATATCGAGCCGTCTCAGCGTGATTTTCGTGTGCGGTACCGGATCGACGGCCTGCTCAAGGAAGATCTCCGTCTGCCCAAATGGATACAGGGGGCGTTGATATCCCGGATGAAGATCCTTGGAAAACTGGACATCGCCGAACGCCGGATGCCCCAGGACGGCGCGGTGCGCGTGAGGTCGGATACCCGGGAGATCGACCTCCGGCTTTCCACCCTTCCGACCCAGTACGGCGAGAAGATGGTGATCCGCGTGCTGGACCAGGGACGGATGGTGGTTTCGCTCGATACCCTGGGCATCTCACCCAGGAACCTGGCGATGCTGCGATCGCTGATGAAGCGCAAGCAGGGGATCATTCTGGTCACCGGTCCGACCGGCAGCGGAAAGACGACGACGCTCTACTCGATGATCCATGCCATGCGGGACGAGGTGACGAATATCATCACGGTGGAGGATCCCATCGAGTACAGCCTGGACGGGATCAGTCAGGTCCAGGTCAACGCGGCCATCGGGCTGACCTTCGCCAGCTGCCTGAGATCCATCCTTCGGCAGGATCCGAACGTGATACTGATCGGCGAGATCCGTGACCTGGAAACGGCCGAGATCGCCTTCCGGGCCGCCATGACCGGCCATCTGGTCTTTACAACCGTCCACACGAATGACGCGCCCTCCACCATCACGCGACTGGTCGATCTCGGCGTGCCCCGATACCTGGTCGGCTCGCTCGTGATGGGCGTGATCGCGCAGCGCCTCGTGCGCTGCGTCTGCCCGCGGTGCAAGACCGTGATGCCGCCTCCGGTCGAAAGCCTGGTGAGTTTGAAAATCCCGGTCGATTCCGTAAAAGATGTGCCTTTTTATTACGGCAAGGGCTGCGCCCACTGCTCTTATCTCGGCTATCACGGCCGGACCGGGATGTATGAGGTGATGGAAATGACCCCGCGGCTCCGGGAACTCGTCGCGGCCGGTGCGGACGAGCAGGACCTGCGGTCCACGGCGCTGGCCTCCAAGATGAGTTCATTGGGCGAGGACGGGCTGGCCAAGGTGAAGGAGGGGATCACGACGATCGAGGAGCTGCTGCGCGTGATCGAGATCCGCGAGGATCTGCAAACCTTCTGCGTGAAATGCGGAAAGTCCATCCATATCGATTTCCAGGTCTGCCCGTACTGCTCCAACGCCGTCACGCATCACTGCCATGCCTGCGGCAAGCCGCTTCAACCCGAATGGATCATCTGCCCCTACTGCCGCCACCGCGTCGGCGGCGCCGTCCCTCCGTCCGCCTTGCCCAAGCCGAGACCGGCCTGAACTTTTCCAAAAGGACGCATATATTCGATCTGCTATCTATTATATATATTATATATATAGGGGCCGGGGGGCTATTTGCCTCACTCCTCAATCTATTGACTTTTTACCCGCTTCTTGTATACTCGCCCTTATCCTGCCACGTTGTCCTTCGTATTAGCTGATCCGAATTTCCGCGCGCCCAAACGCGGCCGCTTCCGGGGGGAAGGCGATCCGAGAGTTTTGGGAAGGGGAGAAGACCATATTTTTTTTGCGGGGGTCACGATGGCCAATCTAATCGAAAATCTTGTCGCTGAGCATCGGCGGCTTTCGGCTCTGACCGGGGAGATGGGGAGGATGATCAAGGGTCTCAGGGACCCCGTGCCTCCGGTCTTTCAGGAAAAATTCCGGAGGGCCATCGATCCGCTGATTGAATTGCTCGTGGTCCATGGTGAATTGGAGGCGAGAGAGCTCTTCCCGATCCTCCGAAAGCGCAACCCGGAAGCCAATCAATGGCAGGTCCGGATGGTGGAGGCCCAGGACGAGATGATCCTGGCCGAAGCCAGGCATTTTCAGGAACTTTTTGCCGGCGCGCCCTCGCCGGTACCCGCCGCGCGGATCAAGGAAAGCGGAGCCCACCTCGACCGCCGGATCGATGAACATATCATGATCGAGGAGCAGAATCTCTTTACCATGCTTGAAGGTTCGCCGCCCGGATAAAAACCGTCCCCGTTTCTTTTCCTGAAAGCCCGGCGCACCGGCCATGCCCTTGACTTTTTACCCGCTTCTTGTATACTCGCCCTTGTCCTGCCGCTTTATCCTCAATATTTTCCGATCTGAATTTCCGCGCCCAAACGCGGCCGCTTCCGGGGGGAAAGCGAGCTGAGGGTTTTGGGAAGGGGAGAGAACCGTCTTGTATTGACCCGTTCGAACCAAAAAGGTATGATCCGTTATAATATTCCTCCGGCGCGGGCCGCCCCTGCCGTCTTGAATTCCTAAACACGGTCACATCCGTCGGAGGGAGAGGAACGCTTCCATGATCCGCCTCGATTCTATCATCTCTTATAAAGCATTCAGCCGAAACTTGTCTTATTGCTCTCAGCTCCAAATGAGTTGAATCATTCGCGAAAATGATGTTAGAAGAACAAATAAAAAATCGACCTGCCTTCCCTAAACTAACCGGCCGTTGGCCTATGGAGAGACTTTGATGAGTATTGCCCTCGAGAAGCTTGCTTCTGAAATCGAAGATGAATATTCAGATTCTTCACCGTATAAGATAATTTCATTCCCTGCAGATTTTACACTCAAAGGACTACACGAGAAGTTTATTTCCAAGGAGATTATAGTTCCCCAATTCCAAAGACAGTATGTTTGGAACATTGAGCGCGCGAGTAAACTCATAGAATCATTCCTGCTGGGCCTTCCAGTACCCGGAATTTTTCTTTATAGAGAAAAGAATTCACAGAAATTGATGGTTATAGATGGGCAACAAAGACTTAAGAGCATTTTTGGTTTTTTAAATGGTAAATTTCCTGACACAAATAATCGTTTTTGTTTGAAAAGTGTCAGAACGACGTGGAATGGAAAATCATATGAAAAGTTGGAAGAGTCGGATCAGATTAAACTTAGAGACTCGGTTTTGAGGGCTATTATAATTGAACAAATTGATCCTGCAGATCATTCCAGTATGTTTCATATTTTCGAGCGCTTAAACACCGGAGGAATGAGTTTAAGGCCGCAAGAAGTACGTAACTGCATTCACCAGGGTCCTCTTAACGATCTGTTAAATAAACTTAATCAATATAAGCCATGGAGGGAAATCGTCGGGTGGGTTCTACCCCGTTTCCACGGACGGTTGAGTTAAGAGTAACTCTTTCTGTTTAGCTTCTTCAAGTCGGCGCCTGCGTCTGGGATTGTGAAACCGCTCGATGTAATCAAAAATATCCACTCTGGCTTCGGCCCGAGTCCGG
>JACQFA010000043.1 GCA_016200255.1 Nitrospirota bacterium
AATCTGATCGATATCCAGAAAAGTTCTTATGAGCGCTTTTTGCAGATGTCCATCACCCCGGAACGCCGGCAGGATCGGGGACTGCAGGCCGCGTTTAACAGCGTATTCCCCATCCAGGATTATAATGATACGGCCATGATCGAACTGGTCGATTACTCTCTGGGATCGCCGAAATATGGCGTGCGCGAATGTCTCGAGCGGGGCATGAATTACGCGGCCCCGTTGAAGATTCGAGTTCGCCTGTATCTTTTTGAAAAGGAAGCCAAGGGTACGGCAAAGAAAATTCGCGAAAGCAAGGAGTCCGAAGTTTATCTGGGTGAGCTGCCCCTGATGACCGAAACGGGGACGTTCATCATCAACGGAACCGAGCGCGTGGTCGTCAGCCAGTTGCACCGATCCCCCGGAGTGGCCTTTACCCATGACAAGGGACGGACCCACGCCAGCGGAAAAATTCTCTTTTCGGCGCGGATCATTCCCTATCGGGGGTCCTGGCTTGATTTTGAGTACGATACGCGGGATATCCTGTATGTCCGGATTGACCGCCGTCGGAAAATGCCGGTTTCGATCCTCTTGAAGGCCTTCGGGTATTCGACTGAAGATCTCTATCGCATGTACTATCCGGCGGAGGAGATCCATATCCTAAAGGGTAAATTCATCCGGAAGCTGGATACCGACATCCATGTGGGGATCAAGTCGCCCATCGATATCGTGGATAAAAAAGCCAAGGAAACGATCGTCAAGGAAGGCGGAAAGATCACCAAGGTCGTCCTCAATCGCATCCGCAAGGCCGGCATCAAGGAAATTCCGATCCCGAGTGAAGAATTGATCGGGCGATTGACGGCCGGAGATCTTTCCGATCCCAAAACGAAGGAAGTGATCCTGGCGCGCAACAAGGAGATCACCGAGGACGTTCTGCAAAAACTGTCGCGGAGTCATCTGGACAGTTTCAAGCTCATCTATATCGATCCGATCAGCGTCACCCCGGTCATGCGCGACACGCTGGCCATGGAGGAAGTGGGTTCCAAGGAAGAGGCCATGGTCGAGATCTACAAGCGGTTGCGACCCGGCGAATCGCCGACGGTCGAAACGGCCAGGTCCCTGTTTGACAATCTGTTCTTCAATTCAAAGCGCTATGATCTCTCGCCGGTCGGGCGTCTCAAGATCAATAAGAAATTGGGTCTCGAAGTCTCTCTGGACAAACGGACCCTGACGGCGGAGGATATCGTTGAAGTGGTGCGCTATCTGATCGACCTGAAAGTGGGCAAGGGGGAGATCGACGATATCGATCATCTGGGCAACCGCCGGGTCCGATCCGTCGGTGAATTGCTTGAAAATCAATTTAGAATCGGCCTGGTTCGCATGGAACGGACGATCAAGGAACGGATGAACCTGCTCGACCTGGAGCAGGCGCTGCCGCACGATCTGATCAACGCGAAGCCGGTCATGGCCGCCATCAAGGAATTCTTCGGCAGCAGCCAGCTTTCCCAATTCATGGATCAGACCAATCCGCTGGCCGAAATCACTCACAAGCGACGGCTTTCGGCTTTGGGGCCCGGAGGATTGACGCGCGAGCGCGCGGGGTTTGAAGTGCGCGACGTTCATCCTTCCCACTACGGCCGCATCTGTCCCATTGAAACTCCGGAGGGTCCGAACATCGGCCTCATCACGTCTCTGGCCACCTACGCCTGCGTGAACGAATTCGGGTTTATCGAGGCGCCGTATCGAAAAGTGAAAAACGGCCGTGTGACGGACGAGGTTGAATCCCTTTCGGCCATTGACGGAGAGCGTCACGTGATCGGCCAGGCCAATTCGAAAGTGGACGGCCGCGGCCGGCTGATGTCCGAAACGATTTCGGCGAGGCACGCGGATGATTTTGTGACGGTCCCGCCGGACAAAGTGGAGTACATGGACGTTTCTCCCAAACAGATCGTGAGCGTTGCGACGGCCTTGATCCCCTTCCTGGAAAACGACGATGCCAACCGGGCCCTGATGGGATCCAACATGCAGCGCCAGGCCGTGCCGTTGATCAAGACGGAGGCTCCTCTGGTCGGCACGGGGATGGAAGCGACCGTGGCTCGTGATTCCGGCTATGTGATCTTCGCGCGGCATAACGGCATCGTTCAAAGCGTTGACGCAACGCAGATCGTGATCAAGCATGATCATGGAAAATCAGGGAAGGACAAGGATAAAGCGACGGAGACCTTTCCGTTGATCAAATTCCTCCGTTCCAATCAAAACACCTGTATTAACCAAAAACCGGTCGTCAGTCCGGGTGAAATCGTAAAAAAGGGACAGGTCGTGGCGGATGGGCCGGCCATCGAGTGCGGTGAACTGGCGCTGGGGCGCAATGTGCTGGTGGCCTTCATGCCGTGGGGCGGATATAATTTTGAGGACGCCATTCTGATCAGCGAAAAACTGGTCAAGGAAGATATGTTCACGTCCATCCATATCGAGGAGTTTGAGGTAGAGGCCCGGGACACCAAGCTCGGCAAAGAGGACATCACGAGGGATATCCCGAACGTCGGGGAAGAGGCGCTGAAGAATCTCGACGAAGGCGGGATCATCCGTGTCGGCGCCGAAGTCCGTCCGGGCGATATCCTGGTGGGCAAAGTCACTCCCAAGGGAGAAACCCAGTTAACCCCCGAAGAAAAACTATTAAGGGCGATCTTCGGAGAGAAGGCCGGGGATGTCAAGGACACCTCCCTGATCGTGCCGCCGGGGGTGGAAGGGATCATTGTCGATGTTAAAATCTTCTCGCGCAAAGGCAGCGACAAGGCCGAGCACTCCAAGGTATTCGAAACCGACGACGTCGGCCGGCTGCAGCGGGATCACCAGGACGAGCTCCGGATCATCGATGACGAGAAAAACAAAAAGATGCGGAAATTTCTCAGCGGAAAGGTAATCAGCCGCGACATCGTGGATCCTGAAACCGGCGATGTGATCCTGAAACGCAAACGCAAGTTGAACCCGGATGTCTTGAAGAAGATCGCGGACGACTATCTGCGCGACATTTTGCTCGGCAATCCCGATGATCAGGAAAAACTGGTCGAAATGGAACGCATGGCGAAAGAGCAGATGGAGATCCTCCAGGAGATCTACGACAAGCGGATGGGGCGACTGAAGGGCGGCGATGAGCTTCCGCCCGGGGTGATCAAGCTGGTTAAGGTTTACATCGCCATGAAGCGGAAGGTGTCCGTGGGGGACAAAGTGGCGGGCCGTCATGGAAACAAGGGGGTGGTGGCCCGGATTCTTCGAGAAGACGACATGCCCTATCTGCCGGACGGAACACCGGTGGAGGTGGTCTTGAATCCCCTCGGCGTGCCTTCGCGTATGAACGTCGGACAGATCCTCGAGACCCATCTCGGCTGGGCGGCCAAGACGCTCGGGATCCATGTTTCCAGTCCGGTATTTGACGGAGCCCGTGAAGATGAGATCAAGGACTTGTTAAAGAAGGCCGGTCTTCCCTCGAGCGGTCAAAGCGTGCTCCATGACGGGCGGAGCGGCGAGCCGTTTGACCGTCCCGTGACGGTGGGCTATATGTACATGTTGAAACTCCACCATCTTGTGGATGACAAGATCCATGCGCGCTCGATCGGTCCTTACTCCCTGGTCACGCAGCAGCCGCTGGGCGGCAAGGCCCAGTTCGGCGGCCAGCGACTGGGTGAGATGGAGGTCTGGGCGCTTCAGGCTTACGGCGCCGCCTCCATCCTTCAGGAGTTTCTAACGGTGAAGTCGGATGATGTCCCGGGACGGTCGAGAATGTATGAGGCGATCGTCAAGGGGGAAAATTTCCTGGAGCCCGGGCTGCCCGAGTCGTTCAATGTGCTCGTGAAGGAGCTTCAGAGCCTGGGCCTGGATGTCGAATTGATGAAAACGAAGGACTAAAAACTTTTAGGAGGGTCACCCCTTGGAAGGAATTCGGTCATTTTTTGAAAAGCAAAAGGAGCCGGTCTCCTTTGATGCGATTCGGATCCGCCTGGCCTCTCAGGAAAAGATTTTATCCTGGTCCTATGGCGAGGTGAAAAAGCCGGAGACGATCAATTACCGTTCCTTCAAACCGGAACGGGACGGACTGTTCTGCGCGAAGATCTTTGGGCCGACCAAGGACTGGGAATGCAACTGCGGCAAGTACAAGCGGATGAAGCACCGGGGAATCGTCTGCGACAAGTGCGGCGTGGAAGTGATCCAGTCGAAGGTCCGCCGCGAACGGATGGGGCATATTGCGCTGGCGGCGCCGGTCGCCCATATCTGGTTCCTCAAGGGCGTGCCGAGCCGGATCGGCAATCTCATGGACATGAGTCTGAAACAGTTGGAACGGATCCTCTATTTTGAGGCCTACGTTGTCATTGACCCCGGCGAAACCGACCTGAAGGAAAAAGAGGTTCTGAACGAAGACAAATACCGCCAGATGGTTTCCGAGCACGGCAACGCCTTTAAAGCCGGCATGGGGGCGGAAGCGATACGCGAGCTGCTCAAACGCCTGGATATCGAAGGGCTCTGGAAAGAACTTCATCTGAAAGTGAAAGAGGCCGAGTCCACCGCGCTGAAGAAAAAGTATACAAAACGGTTGAAGGTGGTCGAGGCCTTCCGGAAATCGGGCAACAAACCGGAATGGATGATCATGGATGTGATCCCGGTGCTTCCTCCGGAGCTCCGACCGCTGGTGCCCCTCGATGGCGGACGTTTTGCCACGTCCGATCTCAATGATCTCTATCGCCGCGTCATCAATCGAAACAACCGGCTCAAGCGGTTGATCGAACTGAAGGCGCCCGGCGTGATCATCCGGAACGAAAAACGGATGCTTCAAGAGGCCGTGGATGCCCTGTTCGACAACGGCCGTCGGGGAAGAGCCATCAAAGGGCCGAACAAGCGGCCGCTGAAATCATTGTCCGACATGCTGAAAGGAAAGCAGGGCCGGTTCCGTCAAAACCTGTTGGGAAAACGGGTGGACTATTCGGGCCGTTCGGTGATCGTCGTCGGTCCCGATCTGAAACTCAATCAGTGCGGCCTGCCGAAAAAGATGGCCCTGGAATTGTTCAAGCCGTTTATTTTCCATAAGCTGGAAGAAAAGGGTTATGTGACCACCATCAAGAGCGCGAAGAAAATGGTGGAGAAGGAGAAGCCGGAGGTCTGGGATGTCTTGGAAGGCGTGATTCGCGAACACCCCGTTCTGTTGAACCGCGCGCCCACGCTTCACCGTCTGGGAATTCAGGCGTTTGATCCGATTCTGGTCGAGGGGAAGGCGATCCAGCTTCATCCGCTTGTTTGCGCGGCATTCAACGCCGATTTCGACGGCGATCAGATGGCCGTTCACGTTCCTTTATCCGTCGAGGCCCAGATCGAAGCCCGCGTGTTGATGATGTCGGTCAATAACGTATTGTCGCCCGCGAGCGGAAAGCCGATCATGGTTCCCTCCCAGGACATGGTGCTCGGCACTTACTGGCTGACCAAGGAGCGGGCCGGGGCCAAGGGCGAAGGCAAGATCTTTTCCGGCAGGGAGGAGGTCCGTGTCGCTTACGATGCGAGGGAAGTCGACGAGCATGCGAAGATCAAGGTGAGGATCAACGGCGCCCTGGTTGAAACAACCGTCGGCCGCGCGATTTTTTCCGAAATTTTGCCCGAGGGCCTGGCGTTCGACGCCGTGAACCGTGTGATGACCAAGAAAGACGTCATGAAATTGATCGATATCTGCTATCGAGAGTGCGGTCACCGCGAAACCGTCGTCTTGCTCGACAAGATCAAGGATATCGGCTTTTTCTTTGCGACCAAGGCCGGCATCTCGATCTGCATTGATGACATGCATATCCCCCGGAAAAAGGGCGAGCTGATCGACCGCGCCCAACGCGAGGTGTTCGAAATTGAGAAGCAGTACGCCGACGGTCTTATCACAAACGGCGAGCGGTACAACAAGGTGATCGACATCTGGGCCCATGTGACCGAGCTGGTCGCCAGCGAAATGATGCGGGAACTGGGGGGCGGCAACGGCGGCAATCTGAAGAACGCCGGAAAAGAGCAGCGCGAGTTCAATTCGATCTATATGATGGCGGACTCCGGAGCGCGGGGCAGCGCGCAGCAGATCCGGCAGCTGGGCGGGATGCGGGGTTTGATGGCGAAGCCCTCGGGTGAAATCATCGAGACCCCCATTACAGCCAATTTCCGGGAGGGCTTGACCGTCTTGCAATACTTCATTTCCACCCACGGGGCCCGGAAGGGTCTGGCCGATACCGCCTTGAAAACAGCCAATTCGGGTTACCTGACCCGACGTCTCGTGGATGTGTCCCAGGATATGATCATCAGCGAGGACGACTGCGGCACGGTGGATGGAATCGAAGTGAGCGCGCTGGTCGAGGGCGGAGAGATCGTCCAGCCCCTGGAAGAGCGTATTCTGGGCCGGATCGTCGCGGAGGACGTTCGGGATCCCCTGACGAACGAAGTGATCATGGAAGCCGGCCGGGAAATGGACGAAGATCGCGTGAAAGCCATTGTGGAGTCCGGGATCGATAAAATCAAGATTCGGTCCGTTCTCACCTGTCAATCCCGCCGCGGGGTTTGCGTCAAATGCTACGGCCGGGATTTGGCCCGGGGGAAACTGGTTGAAAAAGGTGAAGCGGTCGGGATCATCGCGGCCCAGTCCATCGGAGAACCGGGAACGCAGTTGACCATGAGAACGTTCCATATCGGCGGCACGGCGAGCAAGGTCGTGGAGCAGACCGTCCTGGAGGCCAAGAATACGGGGTCTCTGAAATATCTCAATTACGATGCGAAGAAGAACACGGACCTTCACAACGCCGGCATTGCCGTTCGAAACAAGGAAGGCGAATGGGTGGTGATGAACCGGAACGCCAAGATCGCCATCTACGATGAACGCGGCCGTGAAAAGGAAAAATACTCGGTCGTCTATGGCGCGAAAATCAAGATCAAGGACGGTGGACGGGTCGAAGTCGGCCAGAAACTGGTTGAATGGGATCCCTATTCGTTGACGATTCTGACCGAGGTCAGCGGAAAGGTGGCGTTCGGCGACATTATCGAAAACGTCACCATGAAAGAGGAGGTGGACGAAGTCACCGGGCTGTCCCGAAAAGTGATCATTGATTATCCCGGTTCCGATTTCCGTCCTCGGATCTCCATTAAAGACGACTCCGGAAAGACGGCGAAGATTTCCGGGACATCGGTCGCGCGATACCTCTTGCCCGCAGGCGCCCACATCCTGGTGGAAAAAGGCGCCTACGTCTATTCGGGCGACGTTCTGGCCAAGATTCCCCGCGAGACGACGAAGACCAAGGATATCACCGGAGGTCTTCCCCGGGTGGCGGAACTCTTTGAGGCTCGTCGTCCCAAGGAACAGGCCGTGATCAGTGAAATTGACGGAACCGTCGAGTTTGGCGGTTTTGTGAAGGGCATGAGAAAGGTGATCGTCAAGAATGAAATGGGGGATGTCCGGGATTACTATATCCCGAAGGGGAAGCATGTGAGCGTGCACGAGGGCGACTGGATTCATGCCGGCGAGGCGCTCATGGACGGTTCGGCCAATCCCCATGATATTCTCGACGTGCTCGGGCCCAAGGAGCTCCAGAAATATCTCGTGGACGAGGTGCAGGAAGTTTACCGGCTCCAGGGCGTGGCGATCAATGACAAACATATCGAGATCATTGTCCGGCAGATGCTGCGTAAAGTGAAGATCGAGGATCCCGGCGATACGGAGTTTCTGATCGGAAGCCAGCTTGAAAAATCTGTTTTTGCTGAAGAAAATGAAAAGGTCATCGCCAAGGGCGGCAAGCCAGCCATCGGCAAGCCGATTCTGCTGGGCATCACGAAGGCGGCGCTTTCGACCGACAGCTTTATTTCAGCGGCATCCTTCCAGGAAACGACGCGCGTACTGACCGAAGCCGCGATCAATGGGAAGATGGATGTTCTGACGGGATTAAAGGAAAACGTGATCGTCGGGCGTTTGATTCCGGCCGGAACCGGACTGAGTGCCTATCGTGAAACATTTGTCAAGGTGCCAAAAGAATCCGTTGAGGAGCTTCCGATGGAAGTGTTTGAAGAAGGAGGTGAGGGAAGAGATTTGGCTTTAAAGGAAAACCTTCCGTAATTTAAAAGCCCGGGGGTAACGGTTCGTCCTGCCGGAATGAAAATGGGTCATCGCTCATTTTTAGTCAGGCCAGTGGTAGACCTTTTCTCATAATAAACCTTGACAATTACATGATGATTCAGTAAAATTTCAAAGTTTCCACGGATTTATTGTTTGTGAGATGGTTTTACAATTTTTTTGTGAGGGTTTCGTGCCGACAATTAATCAACTTGTGCGACAAGGCAGAAAGCTGGCGAGGGCGAAAACCAAGAGCCCTGCGTTGAAGGGGTCGCCTCAGAAACGGGGGGTGTGCATCCGGGTCTACACAACCACTCCCAAAAAGCCCAACTCGGCTTTGCGGAAAGTCGCGAGAGTTCGGTTGACCAACGGGATGGAAGTGACGACCTACATCCCCGGTGTCGGGCATAATTTGCAGGAGCACTCAATCGTTCTTGTGCGCGGGGGGCGTGTCAAGGATCTCCCCGGCGTGCGCTATCACATTGTGCGTGGCGCGCTGGATACGGTCGGCGTGCAGAATCGTAAACAAGGCCGATCCAAATACGGGGCCAAGCGGCCCAAGTAAGCGAGAGGACTATGCCAAGAAGAGCCATGATATCGCAACGGGTGACCGCGCCGGATGCCCGTTACAATGACAGACTGGTCAGCAAGCTGATCAATGTCATCATGCGGAAGGGAAAAAAGAGCATCGCCGAGAGAATCTGCTACCAGGCATTTGACGTGATCAAGACCAAAACCGCGAATGATGCTCTGAAGATTTTTAAAACAGCCGTTGATAATGTGAGGCCGATGGTCGAGGTCAAATCCCGACGGGTCGGCGGCGCGTCTTATCAGGTTCCGGTGGATATCAGGCCAAATCGCCGAATGGCTTTGGCTTTGCGGTGGCTGACCCAGTATGCGCAGCAGCGTTCCGGAAAAACCATGGGGGAGAGGCTGGCCGCTGAAATTCTGGACGCCTCCAACAACACCGGCGGGGCCATAAAGAAAAAAGAAGATACGCATCGCATGGCGGAGGCCAACAAGGCCTTCGCACATTATCGCTGGTAAGTCGGAGGAAGCCGTGGCTCGGCAGTATGTATTAGATCGCACGCGAAACATCGGCATCATGGCCCATATTGATGCCGGAAAGACCACCACGACGGAGCGAATCCTGTATTACACCGGCATGACCCATCGAATCGGCGAGGTGGATGAAGGCACCACGACGATGGACTGGATGGAACAGGAGAAAGAACGGGGGATTACGATCACGGCCGCCGCGACCACCTGTTTCTGGAAGGATTATCGCATCAACATCATCGATACGCCCGGCCACGTGGATTTTACGATCGAAGTCGAGCGGTCGTTGCGCGTCTTGGACGGGGCTGTTGCGGTTTTCGATTCCGTCCAGGGTGTGGAGCCCCAGTCCGAAACGGTCTGGCGTCAGGCGGACAAATACCATGTGCCCCGTATCGCGTTTATGAACAAGATGGATCGCACCGGGGCCGATTTCTATGAAGGCGTGAAGTCCATGGTGGATCGGCTGGGGGCGAAGCCCGTGCCGATCCAGATTCCGATCGGAAAAGAAGGGGGATTCCGCGGATCGGTCGATCTCATCACGATGAAGGGGGTCTTCTTTGATGACGAGACCCTCGGGTCAAAATACGAGATCAGGGATATTCCGGACGATCTGCTGGCGCTGGCCAAGGAATATCGTGAGAAAATGCTGGATGCCGTCGCCGAATTCGATGAAGCAGTTCTTCAGAAGTTTTTGGACGGCCAGGAACTGGAGCCGGAAGAGATCCATCGCGCGATTCGGAAAGGCACCTTGTTGCTGAAGATCAACCCCGTTTTGTGCGGGGCCTCCTTTAAAAATAAAGGGGTTCAGTTGTTGTTGGATGCCGTCATCAGTTATCTCCCCTCGCCGGTGGATCTTCCACCGGTGAAAGGGATTGATCCCAAAACGGGCGGCGAAATCGAGCGGAAGGTCAGCGACGACGAGTCGTTTTCAGCCCTGGCGTTTAAGATCATGACCGATCCCTTTGTCGGGCAGTTGGTCTACTTCCGTGTTTACTCCGGCGTGTTGAAGGCGGGATCCTATACCTACAACTCGACGAAGGACAGCAAGGAACGGATCGGGCGGCTCTTGAAAATGCATGCCAACAAGCGTGAAGACATCAAAGAGGTCTATTCGGGTGAGATCGCGGCGGCGGTCGGTTTGAAGAACTCGACGACCGGGGACACG
>JACQFA010000014.1 GCA_016200255.1 Nitrospirota bacterium
ATCTCCATCGCGATCGCCGCATCGGACGCCGTCCCGACGCCGGCGTCCACGATCACCGGGACCTTGACCGTCTCCCGGATGATCTGAATGTTGTAAGGGTTGCGGATTCCCAATCCGGATCCGATGGGCGCAGCCAACGGCATGACGCAGGCGCAGCCGATATCCTCTAATCGCTTGGCCACGATGGGATCATCATTAGTATAGGGAAGCACGATGAAGCCTTCCTTGACCAGAATCTTCGCCGCCTCGATCAGACCGGCCGTGTCCGGGAAGAGCGTTTTTTTATCGCCGATCACTTCCAATTTCACCAAATTGGTAATGCCGGCCACCCGGGCGAGCCGCGCGGTCCGAACGGCTTCATCCGCCGTGTAACAGCCGGCCGTGTTGGGCAGAATCTTATATTTCTTCGGGTCGATATAATCCAAAAGGTTTTCCTTGTCCCGGTCGATGATATTCACGCGGCGAACCGCGACTGTGACCATGTCCGCACCCGATGTCTCGATTGCACGCCGGGTCTGCTCAAAATCTTTGTATTTCCCCGTGCCGACGATCAGACGGGATTTCAATTGAATGCCGCCGATCGTTAATAAGTCGTCTTTCATGAACATCCTGCGCCTCCTTCAGCCGCCCCCGACAAAGCTGATAATTTCCAAACGGTCGCCATCCTTTAAAAGAGTGCGGGCGTATTCCTGTTTGTCCAGAACTTGAAGATTCAATTCAATGGCCACCCGTTCCGGAGACGTGCCCAGTTTTTCCAGCAGACCAGCGACCGTCGCCTCCTTTTCGAACTCCCGGGCTTCCCCGTTCACAAACAAACGAATCACCTGCAATGCCCTCGTTCGCATCCTTAAATAAAAAAAGCCGTATTCTCTTGAGGAAGTACGGCTCGCCATTCGCGATCTTATGATCATGCTGCCGCTTCCCTACGCCCGCATTATCGGGATCAGGTTCACAGGGTTGTCCGTTAACCTCTGTTCAGTGAAAAGTGCCAAGTGGTCTCACCATACTCGACTGAACACTTCACACCAAACAATCGGTTTGGGCTCTCAGCCCGACCGGTGAATCCTCATCTCCCCGGCCGTGCACCCCCAGCGATTTTCATATTACATGAGCCCCAAAGACCTTGTCAATAGCACCCTTCGCCCGATGACGTCATCCTGGATGGTTTGACTTTCCGACGGTCGTTTTGTTACCATCCGTTCGGATTCACCGCCACGGATAGGAGTTTCGATTGCTGTCCTTCCTCGGGTATCGGCTCTTCCGGTTTTTCATTTCGCTGATCGGCGTCACTCGCTGATCGGCGTCACGATCATCACCTTCGGGATCATGCATCTCGCGCCGGGGGAACCGACCGACCTTCAGACCACGATGAATCCGCGCGTCTCGGCCCAGGCCAAGGAAAATCTGCGCAAACTGTACGGGCTGGACCGGCCGCTCTACGTTCAATACACTCAGTGGGTCAAACGGGTTGTGGCGATGGATTTCGGCACCTCTTTCGTGGACGGCCAGACGGTCGCACAAAAAATCATGGAGCGGATGCCGATCACGATCGTCATTAATCTCCTCTCCTTGATCTTGATCTTCGCGCTCGCGCTGCCAATCGGCGTTTACTCGGCCACACACCAATACTCCACGTTTGATAAAGCCGCCACGATCTTCGTCTTTCTTGGATTCGCCACCCCCACGTTCTGGCTGGCCCTGATGATGATGATCCTATTCGGGGTGGTCCTGGGATGGCTGCCAATTTCCGGATATCAGTCGCTCGACATCAGCGCCATGTCTGTCTCACAAAGAGTTTGGGACTGGACGAACCATCTTATGCTGCCCGTCTTCATTTCGGCCTTCGGAGGCCTCGCCGGGTTTTCGCGATACGCACGGGCCGAGATGTTGGAGGTGATCCGGCAGGACTATATCCGGACGGCGCGGGCAAAGGGACTGAGCGAGTATGTCGTGGTCTACAAACATGCCTTGCGAAACGCCTTGATCCCTGTCATCACGATCTTGGGACTTTCGATCCCGGGGCTGATCGGGGGAAGCGTTATCTTCGAAACGATCTTCGCGATTGACGGCATGGGACGGCTGTTCTACCAATCCGTCCTGTCACGCGACTACCCGACGATCATGGGCGTCACCGTGCTGGGAACCCTCCTGACCTTGGTTGGCAATCTGCTGGCGGATGTTTCGTACGCCTTCGCCAATCCGACCGTCCGGCTGGGTCGAAACCGGTAGGAGGTTTTATATGGCGACAACGCAGCGAACCCCGTTCGAACAATTCTGGAGACGGTTTAGGAAAAACCGGACGGCGATCGCGGGCGGGCTGATCGTACTGTCGGTCTTCGTGATCGCGCTTCTCGCCCCGATGTTGTCGCCCTATGATCCGGCCCACATCGATGTGGAAAAGATTTTAGTCGGGCCGACGCAAGCCCATCCGCTCGGAACGGATGAATTGGGACGGGACATCTTGAGTCGGATGATCTGGGGTTCAAGGATTTCTCTGTTGGTTGGTTTCGTCGCGGTCGGTATCTCGATCTTGATCGGCATCCTGATCGGAGCCGTGGCCGGCTATTACGGCGGCTGGATTGATGACATCCTGATGCAGTTTGTGGATATCATGCTCTCGATCCCGACCTTTTTCCTGATCCTGGCCGTGATCGCTCTCGTTGAACCAAGCATCTGGAACATCATGATCGTGATCGGCGTCACGAGCTGGATGGGTGTGGCCCGTCTCGTCCGGGGACAGTTTCTGGCCTTGAACGAGATGGATTATGTCACCGCCGCGCGGGCGTTGGGCGCGAAAGACAGTCGGATGATCTTCTTCCATATTCTTCCGAACGCCATGTCGCCGGTCTATGTCTCAGCCGTTCTGGGCGTTGCCGGCGCCATTCTGGTCGAATCCTCACTGAGCTTTTTAGGGCTGGGCGTTCAGCCGCCGGTGCCGAGCTGGGGCAGCATCATCACGGGCGGCAAGGATACGATGGAAATCGCCTGGTGGATTTCGCTCTTCCCCGGCCTCGCCATTCTGACCACCGTTCTGGGCTACAACCTCCTCGGCGAAGGCCTGCAGGACGCGCTCAATCCCAGACTGAAAGTGTAAGACGGATTGCAATTGACTTTGATCCCCTCACCGGGATTAGAATGGGGCTCCCACCCTATATATATATAAAGGAGGTGTCACATGGTTCGATACGTCACCCTTCTCAATTTCACCGATCAGGGAATCCGGAACGTCAAACAAACGATCGACCGGGCGAAGGCCTTCAAGGCCGCGGCCGACAAATTGGGCGCGACGCTCAAGGACCTCTACTGGACGCAGGGACGGTACGATCTGGTGGCCACGATTGAGGTTCCGGATGAGCAGACCGGAATGTCGTTGCTCCTGGCTTTGGGCAGCATGGGCAACGTCAAATCGCAGACGCTTCGGGCCTTCACATCCGATGAAATGAAGCCGATCCTCTCGAAGATGCCTTAAGGATAACAGCGCATGACCTTTGAAGGAAACAAGCGTGCGGCCCGGAGCCGCGCCGTTTCAGCCATCGCGCTGACCGGCTTCGGGCTTGCCGTTCTGACCGCGATCGCGGTGATACTGGCCGGGCTTGGCAGTCGATGGGGCTGGTGGCAGTTCCGCACCGGCTTTACGATACTTCAATGGGGCGGCTACGCCGGACTGATGGCCGCCGCGTTCTCACTCGTCGGAGCCGTTGCAGCACGGCTCGGAACTTACCGCCGGGATTTTATCGCGGCCGTCGCGGGTCTGATCATCGCGCTCGTCGTCACAGGCGTCCCGTGGCAATGGAAACAGACGGCGCTCCGCGTGCCGCCGATCCATGACATCTCAACCGACACGGACCATCCGCCGGTCTTCGTCGCGATCCTTCCCCTTCGCGCCGACGCACCCAATCCGGCCGCGTACGGCGGTCCCGAAATTGCGGCACAGCAACACAAAGGCTATCCCGACCTGAGTCCGCTGCTTCTCCAGGTTCCGCCCGCTCTTGCGTTTGCGCGCGCCCTGAAGGCCGCGCGCAAGATGTGCTGGAAAATCGTGGATTCGAATCCGGCGGAAGGAAGGATTGAAGCGACTGATACGACCTTCTGGTTCGGTTTCAAAGATGACATTGTTGTCCGTATCGCACAGTCAAACGGCGGCAGCCGCATTGATGTACGCTCGGTTTCCCGCGTCGGCCGGAGCGATGTCGGCACGAATGCCAAACGGATTAAAAAATATCTCGGGAAGGTATCAGAGCATGGATAATGTCCGGTTGTTGATGACCGGACTGGTCTTCCTGATCACATCATCCGCACCGGTTTTACTGCATGCCGAGGAACTGATCCGGCATGCATTGAAGGTCGTCATTCAGCCGGATAAAAACCATCTTCAGGTTGAAGATACAATCACCTTCCCCGAATCCTTTCTCGCCGCATCGGGACGCAAACTGCATTTCCTTCTACATGATGGGCTTCAACCGATATCGCAGACACCCGGTGTCAAATTAAATCGTGAACCGGCCCGGATACAAAACGACGCGTCACAAAAGGAACTCCCGCCCGTCCCGGCAGGTTTCATCGTGTCGCTTCCTACCGGCCGTCAGGATTTCGTCATCCAATATGAAGGACGGATCAATCCTCCCGCGACGGCTCAGAAATCGGATGAAACAACCGACTATGAAGTGGGTCATATCTCCGAGGAAGGAATCTTTTTGTCCGGGGCGGCTCGATGGGTTCCGTGGTTTAATGACGACCCGATCACTTTCTCGCTGGAGGTCGAACTGCCGGAACCATGGGATGCAGTCAGCCTTGGCGAACGGACACGTCATGAACACAAGGACGGAAGGATCGAGACTCGGTGGGAATCCCCCCAGCCGCAGGATGAGATCCTGTTGCTCGGCGGACGGTTCACCGAGTACGATAGACCGGCCGGGTCGATTCAGGTCATGGCCTTTCTTCGTACGCCGAACGAGGCCTTGGCCGGGCAATACCTGGAGACCGGCGGATCTTACCTGGAAATGTACCAGAACCTTCTCGGACCGTATCTTTATAAAAAATTCGCAATGGTCGAAAATTTCTGGGAGACGGGCTACGGCATGCCTTCGTTAACGCTGCTTGGATCATCCGTTATCCGCCTTCCTTTTATATTGGATTCGTCTTACCCTCATGAGATACTGCATAACTGGTGGGGCAACGGCGTCTTCGTGGATTATGAAAAGGGAAACTGGAGCGAAGGGCTGACGACCTATCTGGCCGACCACCTCATACAGGAACAACGGGGAACCGCGGTAGAATACCGGCGTGCGACGCTCCAGAAATATGCCGATTACGTCGCCGAACGAAAGGATTTCCCGCTGACCGAGTTCCGGTCGCGCCACAGTCCGGCGACCGAGGCGGTGGGCTACGGCAAGACGATGATGTTCTTCCATATGCTTCGAAGACGATTGGGGGATGCCGCCTTTGTGCAAACGTTGAGGACGTTTTATCGCGAAAACCAGTTTCGGAGAGCGACCTTCGATGATCTACGGGCCGCATTCGCCGGTGTCGCCGGAGAAGATCTGAAGAACGAGTTCGTCCAATGGGTCGGCCGGGCGGGCGCTCCGGCGTTGCGCGTCAGTGGCGCCCGGACTCAAGTCCTGGGCACCGGATATCTCGTGACGATGCTTCTTGAACAGACGCAATCCGGTCTGGCCTATCGGCTGCGGGTTCCGGTTGCCGTGACGATGGAAGGCCGTGAACAGACCTATCAGACCACGGTCAAACTGGACACCAAGCGTCTCGGCCTCCAACTGATGGTTCCGGGCCGTCCGACGCGCATTGATGTCGATCCCGAGTTTGATCTGTTCCGCCGGCTGGATCGCGATGAACTTCCACCGGCACTGTCGCAATCGTTCGGCGCCGAAAAGAGTTTGTTCCTTATTCCGGCGAAGGCGGATCAAACTTCCCGCAACGGCTATTGGAAATTTGCCGAGTCCATTTCGATCTTACGGCAGCAGTCGCAATCCGGTTCGATCGAGATTAAACTGGACAGCGAGATCGACGCGCTGCCGTCCGACCGCGCGGTCTGGGTTCTGGGATGGGAAAACCGTTTTTTTCCGGACATCAAAACCGCACTGACCGGATACGCCCTGTCGGCAACACCCAATGGTTTGCGTATCGCGCAAACAGAAGCGATCCGGGACGGTCACGCGATTGTTCTCACGGCGCGTCATCCCAAAAATTCGAATGCGCCGCTGACCTGGCTGGCCGTCGATCGGCCGGCCGCGTTGCCCGGCCTGGCGCGTAAATTGCCGCATTACGGCCCGTACAGTTATCTCGTCTTTGAAGGCGACGAACCGAAGAATATCCTCAAGGGCCGGTGGGAGGTTCCGAACTCACCGTTGTCGGCTCCGGTACTGCAACCGGACGGCCGCACAATTCCGACGGCCCGCGCGATACTCGAACCGCGCCGGGCCCTGACCCAATAAGGGAGTCAATACGTCATGGGTTGCGTCGTTCGTCAAATTTCAACCATTACTGTTCTGGCCTCGTTTCTATTGCTCTACGGATGCCAGCACTCGCAACTGATCGGGCTGCATCAACCGGATCCATCGCATTGCAACGGGGTCGAGAATGTGATCGACTTGCGCGACCGGATCGGCACATTAAATAATCTATCCCATGCCTTCTATGATCGATGCTATGAAACCGTCATCAAATACAGTGCGAAAGCCCAAACCGAATACCGATACAAAACCTATTCCGTGCTAAAGGAGGCCGGCAGCATCTTTGTGCCGGACGGAACCCTGATCGATTATACGCTCGAAAGTTATGAAAGAGGTTTTCTAAGCTTTCTTCTCTCCGCAAGCTACTATCGATTACATAAAGCGGACGATGCTGGGGTCGAATTGCGCCGGTTGGACCATGAAATCTTCACCGATCTTTATAATTACGGCGAAGACCCCGTCAATATACTATTGTCCGCGGTCATGTGGGAACAGCTCGGAGAGACGAATGAACCCCGGGTGGACTGGAACCGGCTGCAGGACAAAAAGGAAATGCCAAAACAGATCGAGGAACCGATCCGCGAATTCGCTTTGAAGCGAATGGGCCAGATTGATGCGGCCGAAAAACTCCGATCGGACTGGACCATCTATGCCGTCGGCCTTTTTCCCGATATCGAATGGAATTTAAAGTTCATCAATTCGGAGGACGGCTACTTTTCGGTCACCGCCCGACAGGATTTCATCCCGGCCTGCGCCTCGGACACCGGATTGAGAATATCCACCCAAAGCTGGTTTGAAAAAATCGCCATGAGACACAACAACGGCTATCACCCGCTATTGAACGCTCAGAGCTGGATCCGACTCCCCTTTGGAATCATCTATAGCATCGTTCCGCTAGCCACGGGAGCGGGCATCACGATCGGCGGCTGCGTGGCGGATGCCTACGCCCATGGGAATGGCTATCTATGCAGGGCCTCGGTAAAAGGCGGCGTGGCCGTGATGAAAGAACCCCCCAAAGTACTGAAAGGCACGGTGCATCCCGACCTGAGACATTGGGAAAATGTTCCGTCCAGTTTCCTGCTCACGACGCTGAAGGATCTGAACCAGGAAATGTGTTTCACAAACTTACCGACCGACCTGAAGGAAAGACAAACGTTCAAAATTCTTGAATAGAACGCGGGACCGATTTTATTGATACCACTCGGCCTTGTTCTTGGGGACGTACCAGTCGGTGGGAAAGTTGTACCAGATGCCGATGGGAGAGGGAGAAATCCCTTTGAAGCGTTTATGCAGCACCGGCAGGGAATCGGGATAATATAAAAAGGTGTACGGCTGGTCTTCAGCGATCAGGGCATGAATGCGTTTGTATATTTTCTTCCGTTGCTCCGGGTCACACGTCTTCCGGCCTTCCAGGAGAAGCTTATCCACCTCCGAGTTGTTGTACGAAACAAAATTGAACTCCCCTTCCTTCGTCTTGCTCGAATGCCAGATATCGTAGGCATCCGGATCGCGTCCCAGCGACCAGCCCAGGATGATCGCCTCGAATTTTTTCTTGTCGATGAATTGATGTAGAAAAGCCTGCCATTCAAGAACGCGGATTTCGACTTTGATGCCGACCTTGCTCAGGTCCTGCTGGATGATCTCGGCCGTCTTGGCCCGCTCTTCGTTCCCCTGATTCGTCATAAGGGTAAACGCAAACGGCTGCCCGTCTTTGTCCAGTATCCCGTCGTTGTTCGTATCCTTCCAGCCGGCCTCGGCCAGAAGCTGTTTGGCCTTTTCAGGATTGTGGCCGTACTCCGGCACGTCCGGATTATAGGCCCAGGACTCGGGCGGGACCGGCTGGGTCGCCGGACGGCCGATCCCGAACAGAACGCCGTTGATCACAGACTGCCGGTTGATGGCATACGCGATCGCCTGACGGACCCGCTTGTCCTTGAACCGGGGATCCAGAAGATTATAACCCATATAGGTATAGGCAAAGGCCGGGTAGCGGTATTTATTGAAAGATTGTTTGAAATAGGCCGTGTCGGTCTGGCGCTGATACTGCAGCGGGCTCACTCCCATAAAATCCAGCCCGCCTGCTTTCAGTTCCAGGAACATTGTCGCGTTGTCCGGAATAATCCGGTAGATATACTCCTCGACGTGCGGTTTGCCCTCGAAATAGGTCTCGTTTGCCGTCAGCACGATCTTCTGACCGGTCGCCCACTCCTTCATCCGGTAGGGACCGGTGCCGACCGGCTTGCGGTTGAACTCGGATGTATTGAGATCGACATTTTCCAGAAGATGCTTCGGGATGATGCCCATGCCCCAGCTCGCCAGACCCGGCGCAAAGGGCTCCTTGTAGGTCACCTGAATGGTATACGGATCCGGGGCGCCGATCTTCTCAACCCGCTCGAAATCACCGCTGTAGGGCGTGGCCACTTTGGGATCGGTCGCCTTTTGATACGTGAACAGAACGTCAGCCGCCGTAAATTCCTTGCCGTCCTGCCATTGGACTCCTTTGCGAAGTTTGAAGGTGACCTTGCGACAGTCCGGGGAAGCCGTAAACGACTCGGCCAGATCCCCGACCAAGTTAATGTTCTTGTCGTACTTCACCAGCCCGTTGAAGATCAAGCCGCTGATGTCGCCTGAAGCCCCGTCTGAGGCCAGCATCGGAATCAGACGCTGGGCATCCCCGATCGATCCCAGGACAATGGAGTTCGGCTTCTCCGGTTCTTTCGCAGGAACGACGGCGGCGAAGAACCATACAACCGCGGCGGCAACGATGAGGATGAATTTCCGATTGCTCATCGTATTGTATTGGTCAGGGGGCCGTTTTCGGAGCGGCTTCCGGTGAAGGTGCCGGTGTGGCCGGTGTGGCCGGTGCCGGAGCAGTTGGGGCCTGCCCTTCGGCCGGCTCTGCCGGGGCCGGTGCGGTTGGAGCGGACTCGCCTCCCGTTGTGGGCGGGGTCACGGGAACCTCCGCGGCGGGCGATTCCTTTTTCTTCAGGTCCAGCACACTCGTGGACATGAACCGTCCCTTGGACAGGATGGACAGACTCAGTGAGGTCACCATAAAGATGACGGCGGCCGCGACGGTCAATTTGCTTAAGAACGTCCCCGGCCCGCGGCTGCCGAAAACGGTCTGGCTGGATCCGCCGAAGGAGGCGCCGATCTCGGCCCCCTTTCCGGCCTGAAGCAGGATCACGCCGACCATGATGAAACTGACGATCACATGCAGGATAATCAACAAAACATACATTGTCCTTGTTCCTCCTTTTTCATATTACCTTTTTACCTTCTCCAACGTTTTGACTATGGTCGCAAATCCATCCGGTTTCAGCGATGCCCCGCCGACCAGCACACCGTCCAGATTCTCGATCGTCGCCAGATCGGCGATATTGTCGGGCGTCACGCTGCCGCCGTAGAGAACCCGAACCGCCTCGGCCGACGCCGGACCGAAAATTTCGGATAGCGTCCCGCGGATCATTTCGTGAATCTCCGAAATCTGCGCGGCCGTCGCGACCCGACCGGTCCCGATCGCCCAGACCGGCTCATACGCGATAATAATTTTTCCCGACGGTCCGTCGGTCAGATCCGCCAGATCTTTTTTCAACTGGTCTCTCACCACGGCCACAGTTTGACCCGACTGGTGCTGTTCGAGTGTTTCTCCCACACAGAGAACGGTGTTCAAACCCTGCTTCAGCGCAGCGGCCAATTTCCGCCGTACCATCTCATCCGTTTCGCCGAAAACCACCCGTCGTTCGGAATGGCCGATCAGAACGAACCGGCAGCCGGTGTCCTTGATCTGGGTCGCCGACACCTCTCCGGTAAAAGCCCCTTTTTCTTCCCAGTGAACATTCTGCGATGCCAGAAGCAGGCCGGTTTCCTTGAGAACCCCGCCGACCGACTGGAGCGCCGTGTAACTCGGCGCGATCACAACCTCGACCCGCCGCGGATCGCCCAACAGCCCGGCCAGCCGTTGCGCGACGGCCGCCGATTCGGACACGGTCAGATGCATCTTCCAGTTGCCGATCGCGATGGGCCGCCTTCGGGAGGATCGTGTCTTCGTCGTCACACTCGCTGGGGCTCCTCTGCGCGGCTCGGCAAGGCCGCCAGTCCGGGAAGCTCTTTTTCCTCCAACAACTGCAAGGCCGCGCCGCCCCCGGTTGATATGAACGACATGTTTTCGGACTCTCCCGCCCGATGAACGGCCAGCGCCGTATCCGCGCCGCCCACGATCGTCAAGGCATAGGCATTCGCGACGGCATGCGCCACGGCAAACGTCCCGCGGGAATAGGCATCCACTTCGAAAAGACCCATCGGGCCGTTCCAAAGAATCGTTTTGGCGTTGGCCAGCGCTTCGGTGAACAATTTCACCGAGGCCGGACCGATATCGAGCGCCATCCAGTCCTTGGGAATCTCCTGCATCGGAACGATCTTCGTCTCGGCGCTGGGATCGCGGCTCTGCGCCACGACGCAGTCCACCGGAAGGTAGAACTTGACCCCGCGGGCCCGCGCATGGGTTCGAATGTCCATCGCCATCTGGAGCATCCCGTCCTCGACCAGCGAATTTCCGACCTCATAACCCAACGCCTTGTAAAATGTGAAGGCCATCCCTCCGCCGATGATCACCTTGTCCACTTTTTTGCCCAGGTTCTCGACGACGCCCAATTTCCCCGAGACCTTCGCGCCTCCCAGAATCGCCACGAACGGCCGGGCCGGATTGGCCGTGGCGCCCTCCAGATAATCGATTTCCTTTTTCATCAGGAAACCGGCCGCGCATTCTGGGACGAACTTCGTAATGCCGGTCACGGAGGCATGGTTCCGATGGACCGTTCCGAAGGCGTCGTTGACGTACACATCGGCCAGGGAGGCCAGCGCTTTGGAAAAGGCCTCATCGTTCTTCTGTTCTCCGGAGTGGAAACGGAGGTTTTCTAAAAGCAGGACGTCGCCCGACTTCATTTGATTCACCATCTTTTCAACCTGGGGACCGATGCAGTCGGGAGCGAACGCGACCTCTTTTCCCAGCAGACGCTGGAGACGTCTCACGATCGGCGCAAGACTCAACCGGGGGTCGGTCTTTCCGTTCGGCCTTCCCAGATGGGAGCAGAGTATCACCTTCGCTCCCTCGTCGATGGCGTAGTTGATCGTCGGCAGCGCGGAACGGATACGGGCGTCGTCCGTGATATTCAATTGATCGTCCAACGGAACGTTGAAATCCACCCGGACCATCACGCGCTTTCCCTTGATCTTCAGATCCTCAATGATCACCTTGTGCATGTTCATGCGAGCGTCAGCCTTTTTTGCCGATATATTGAATCAAATCCCGCAGCCGGCAGGAATAGCCCCATTCATTGTCGTACCAGGCAATCACCTTTACCATACGATGCTCCAAAACTTTGGTGAGCGTGGCGTCGAGAATCGCCGAATGGGGATTGTCGTTCAGGTCCACCGAGACCAACGGCTCCTCCGTGTATTGGAGGATGCCCTTTAATGGCCCTTCGGCCGCTTGACGGTACTGGGCATTGATATCGGCCTCGGTCGCATCGCGTTCGATCTCGGCCACCAGGTCGATTACCGAGACGTTCGGCGTCGGAACGCGGATCGCCATGCCGTCCATCTTCCCTTTCAGCTGGGGGAGAACCAGAAAGAGGGCCTTGGCCGCGCCGGTGGTGGTCGGAATCATCGAGATGCCGGCGGCGCGTGCGCGGCGCAGATCTTTGTGCGGCAGATCGAGAAGCCGCTGGTCGTTTGTAATCGAATGGACCGTCGTCATCATTCCCCGCTTGATGCCGAATCCGTCCAGGAGGACCTTGGCGACAGGGGCCAGACAGTTCGTGGTGCAAGAGGCATTCGACACAATGGCATGTTTGCCGGGATCGTACATCGACTCGTTCACGCCCAGGACGATCGTCAAATCCGGATCCTTCGCCGGCGCCGAGATGATCACCTTCCGGGCCCCGGCATCCAGATGCGCCGCGGCCGAGGCACGGTCCGTGAAATGGCCCGTGGACTCCACGACGACATCCACCCCCAACTGCTTCCAGGGAAGTTTTTTGGGGTCCTTCTCGGCCAGCACCTCGATCGGCCGGCCGTTCACACGGAGCGACTTCTCCTTCGCCTCGACCTCGGCCGGAAGAATCCGGTGGATCGAATCGTATTTCAAAAGATGCGCAAGCGTTTTGGCGTCGGTCAGATCATTGACCGCGACGAACTCGATCTCCTGATGCATCAGGGCCGACCGCAGCAGATTACGGCCGATCCGTCCAAATCCGTTAATCCCGACTTTGATCGCCATGAACTATCCTCGACGTTTTCGAAAAATAGGTTTTTATAGTAGGTGAAACAACCCCCAAAAGTCAACCGAAGCGATTCCCCATGTCCCGTCTCGGCTAATTCGCCGCGTCGATCCGGAAAAACTAGGCCGGCTTTGGCTGAGGATGCGAAACCTTGGTCGGCTCCGTGCCCTTTACGAAGATCTCGATCGCGGCATTTTCGGCGCCATCCGGCGCGAGCTGGCCGGTCTGCGGATCGATTTTGGCGTACACAACATTCTCCGGGATCGGAAAGGTCATCTCGGGCACGACCTCGAAAGCCGCACGCATAAAGTTGATCCAGATCGGCAGGGCGGCCGAGGCGCCGGCCTCGCGGTCGCCGAGCGACCGGACGTCGTCAAAACCGACCCAGACACCGGCCGCCAGATTCGGCGCGAATCCCACGAACCAGGCATCCGTGAAATCGTTCGTCGTTCCGGTCTTGCCGGCCAGCGGGCGGTTCAGGACCTTGGCCCGCCATCCCGTTCCGCGCTGGATCACATCCTCCATCATATTGGTGATCACATAGGCCGTCTCCTTCGCGATCACCTCGTTCGCGACCGGCTCGTGTTCCTCTAAAACCTGGCCGGACGAATCGGCGACGGACAGAACCGCCATGGGCTCCGCCCGAACCCCTTCGTTGGCGAAGACCCCATAGGAAGAGGTGAGCTCGATCAGGCTGACGCTCGATGAACCGAGCGCCATGGACAGATCCGGCGTCAGCGGGCTGTTGATCCCAACGCGTTTGGCGAACTCCACCACATTTTTTATCCCCACCCGCTCCAGCAGCTTTACCGTGGCCAGGTTCCGGGAATGGGCCAGGGCCTCCCGCAGACTGATGGGACCGTAAAATTTGGATTCGTAATTTTCCGGCCGCCAGACCTTTTGCTGTTCTTCATCAACAAATACGATCGGCGAATCCACCATGATCGTGGCCGGGGTGAGCCCGCGCTCGATCGCGGTCGCATAGATAACCGGCTTGAAAGCCGAACCCGGCTGGCGTCGGGCCGAGAGGGCGCGGTTGAATTCGCTTCGTTTGAAATCGTATCCTCCGACCATCGCCTTGATTGCTCCGGTTCTCGGATCCAAGGCAATGAAGGCCCCCTCCACCACCGGGTCCTGATCCAGACTGAAGACGGCCGTTTTGTTTCGGGAGTCCAATCGTCGAAGTTTCACCTTGACCACGTCGCCGACATGCAGAATATCGGACGGCTTGGCCTCGGAATTCAGTTCGACATCCTTGAGCAGGTCCGGCCCTTTCAACCGCTTTCGGGCCCAGGCCATTCCTTCCGGCGGGATACGGCCGGTCCGGCCGGCCGCGATCACGGCCGCCCCCTTGTCGTCCACGGCCGTCACGACGCCGTCAACCACGTCCCCTTCCTTCACCACCACCATTCCCATGAGACCGATGCCGGTCTCCTCTTCGTGAGCCAGTTCTTTAGGATTCCTGTGCGCGACCGGCCCCCGGTAGCCCTGGCGTTTATCCACCTCGCGAAGACCGTCCTTCAACGCCTGCGTCGCGGCCTTCTGCATCGCGAGGTTCAGAGTGGTATAAACAGTCAGCCCGCCCTTGTAGACCGCATCTTCGCCGTAGGCCGCGCTCAAATATTGTCGAAGGTATTCGAGAAAATACGGCGCGACCTCCTCCTCTTTCTCGATTTTCTGGAAATAGAGGTCCTGCCGGTAGACGTTGCGGAATTGATCTTCGGTGATGAAGCCCTCCTCGACCATCCGGCGCAGGACGATACCCTGACGCTGTTTCGCGCGCTCCGGATTGTTGTAGGGGGAATATTCGGTCGGGGCGCGCGGGACGCCGGCCAGATAGGCCACCTCGGCTAGATTGAGCTGGTCCACATTTTTTCCGAAATAGGTCCGCGCCGCGGACTGGACGCCGTACGAACCGTGCCCGAAATAGATCTGGTTTAAATAGAGTTCCAGGATCTCATCCTTGCTCAGGACCTTTTCCATCTTCCAGGCCAGCAGCGCCTCTTTCACTTTTCGCTTGAAACTCTTCTCGGATGACAGAAAGAGCGAACGGGCCAACTGCTGCGTGATCGTGCTGGCCCCCTGGCGCAGCCGGAGGGTTTCGATATTCGTCAGCATGGCGCGCAGGATTCCCAGCGGGTCCACGCCCTTGTGCTCATAGAAACGGGAATCCTCCACCGCAATGATTGCATGGAGAAGGTCCGACGGCATCTGGGCGAGCGGAACGAGAACACGCCGCTCGATATAAAACTGTCCGACCAGTTGCCGGTCATCGCCGTAAATCTTCGTGACAAGACTCGGCTGGTATTCGCGAAGGCTCTCGATGGATGGGAGGTCCTTTGAGAAATACCAGAAAACCCCGACCAGGCCGACCGCGCCCCCGATCATCAGGGAGGCGGAAACGATCAGCAGTTTGATCTTCCAGGACCACTTGGGGTCCAAGGGTGCGCGGTAGTCCATCCCCTGGGACATTTCGTCCTTGTCATGCTTGCTTTCGTATGCCATTACAGTTGCATCTCCTCCAGAACATTCAGATGCCTTAGAAGAAGGCTATAGCGCTGGTCCGACATCGGCTCGAATTGAAGCCCGGCCATATAAAGCCGGCCGACCGGACCAGCCCACCGGACCCGCGCCGCGATTTTCAATTCAGGATTGGACTGTTCGTTCTCGATCAGCTTCAGCGTAATCACGACGAGCTGTTTGGCCTTGATCTCTCGGTGCAGATAAACGCCGAGACCCCCGCGTCCGATGCTGGAGAGATAGGCCTCCTGCGGCTCCTCCCCCTGCACCGTCAGGTTCACCGACCCCATCGCGGTCAGCCGAAGATATTTTCGCCGTTCCCTTACAACCGGTTTTGGGAAAATGGGATCGGTCATCGAATCAGATGTAATTCCTTCGGTCGAGGGTGCGGTACTGGATTGCTTCGGAGAGGTGCGACGGCTCGATCCGTTCTTTCGCTTCAAGATCGGCGATCGTCCGGGCCACTTTCAAGATCCGGTTGTAGGCTCGGGCCGAGAGGCCCAGCTTGTTCATCGCCAGCTCGATCAGCTTGCGCCCCTCTTCATCCAGCGCGCAGTATTTTTTGAGCTGCCGGGGCCGCAGATGCGCGTTGCAGTAGATCCCATCGTTTTTATATCGCTGCTGCTGCAGGACGCGCGCGCGGCTGACGCGCTTGCGGATTGTCGTCGAGTCTTCCCGCACGTGCTCCACCGATAGATCCCGAAACGGAACGGCCGGCACCTCGACATGGATGTCAATGCGGTCCAGCAAAGGACCGGAAACCTTGGCGCGATAGCGCTGGATCTGCAGCGGCGTGCAAACGCAGGCATGGGCCGGATCCGTGAAGAAACCGCACGGACAGGGATTCATTGCCGCGAGCAGCATGAACTGGGCGGGATACGACAACGACGCCGTTGCGCGCGAGATCGTCACGCGCCCGTCCTCGAGCGGCTGGCGCAGGACTTCCAGGACGTTTCTCCGGAACTCCGGCAGTTCATCCAGGAAGAGCACTCCGTTGTGGGCCAGGCTCACCTCTCCCGGCCTGGGAACATGGCCGCCGCCGATGAGCCCTGCATCCGAGATCGTATGATGAGGGGAACGGAACGGACGGGTCGCAAGAAGCGGCCGCCGCTCCGGAAGAAGGCCGACCACGGAATGGACCTTGGTCGTCTCGATCGCCTCGTCGAAATTCATCACGTGCAGGATGGACGGCAGCCGCCTGGCCAGCATCGTTTTCCCCGCGCCGGGCGGGCCGATCATCAACAGATTATGCCCCCCGGCCGCGGCCACCTCGATGGCGCGCTTGGCATGATCCTGACCCTTCACATCCATGAAGTCATCGCCGTAAACGGCATTCTCCGAGAAGATTTCTTGAAGGTTGACCGTAATGGGAACCATGGCCTGATTCCGGTTTAGAAACTCAACCACTTGAGGCAAGGTCTCGGCGCCGTAGACCGCAATCCCTTCCACCACGGCCGCTTCGGCCGCATTCTCGATTGGAAGGATCAGTCCGGCCAGGCCGGCCTCCTTCACGGCCACCGCGATCGACAGCGCTCCCCGGATCGCCTTGACTCGGCCGTCCAGAGACAACTCCCCCACCACAAGATAATCCTTGACCGACTCCGGTTCCAGAATCTCTTCCGCCACCAGGATTCCGAGGGCCATCGGAAGATCGAAGGCCGAGCCCTCTTTTTTGATGTCGGCCGGGGCGAGATTGACCGTGATCTTCTTCACCGGAAAATTAAACCCGGTATTCTTGAGCGCGGCACGGACGCGATCCTTGCTTTCCTTGATCGCGGCATCCGGAAGGCCCACGATCGTAAACATCGGAAGGCCCATCGCCACATCCAGTTCGACATCCACCAAAAGGGCATCCAGCCCCAAAACGGCGCTGCTCAATATCTTTGCGATCATGACTTCCTCCGGGTGCGGACGCCCCGCAGGGCCCTCACATCATGGGGCCTGCTTTTGTAACGTCCGGTTGAGGTTTTGTCCGCACGACGACCGTGCGACCGGCCAGGTCGCCCAGACGTTGCCATCGGTCGGTGGCCGCGATGCTGACGAGGCCCACCCCGTACAGGCAGATCCCGTCCGCCAGGCGCAGTAGATTGCGGACCACGGACTGGAGCATCGTGCAGCGCTTCAGATCCCGATCCATCACGATGATTCCACAAAGCCGCTTGCCGAGGGTCTGACCCCAGAGGCCTTCGGCCAGTGCATGATAGGTAAAAAGAAGGAGTGGCGCGATCATCGCTCCCCTCCCGCCGGCCGAGATGAGTTCCACGAACGAGTTTGGGAAAAGCAGACTTTCGGAATCCAGCCGGGACCAGACCACGAGTCCCACCGGAACGACCACCAGCGCCGTGTCGAGCGCCTTGGCCACAAACCGGCTCCAGACCGACGCATATGGGAGGTTCGGATCCCCCGGTGATGTCTTCCACCGGTTCAGCATGATTGACAAAACGACCGCGGCAAGGAATAGGGTCACGAGGAACAGGAACAGAACCGTCTCCTGGTACCGGAGGACGGAGCGGCCCAGATCCCCCCCCATTAGAAATACGGATCGCTCCGACGGAACATGCCCCCAGGTCCGATCCTCAATTCGGATCCCGGTATTGATCAGAAGATGCGTCTTTCCCCGGACCATCAGGGGGGCGATTTCGAGTAGACCGATCGGCGCGGGCCGTTCAAGACCCGGCTCATCATGCCATCCGCCGCCGTCAAAAACCTTCAGGCCGACGGGCAACCGGTTCGCCGCCGGGCCGGCATGGGCTGAAACTGGCGCCGGAAGATACCAGATGGAGATTCGATCCGGCTCGGCCAGAACGGCAAACCCCTTCAACCGCCCGAACGACTCGCCCAGGGACTCGACCCGACCGGAATGCCGGCCGTCGATAATGAATTGATGGAGATGGTCGTCTTTCAACCAGTAATAATAGAGCTTCTCTTTAAAGACGACCAGACCGGAAGGGCACTGTTCCGAACAGAACAGATCCCTGTCTTTCGAATCCACTGGAACCGGCATAGGCCGATCCCAATTGTCATGGGCGTAAGAGGTCAATGAAAACTCTTCGCCGTTCCGGCTCAAGATCCAAAGCTGGTCGGGTGTGGCCGTCGCGACCGGATCGGCGCCGACCCAAGGCGCATCAAAACGCTGCCATTCCTTTCCGTCAAACGCCCGGTACATCCCCGGATTGAAAAACCAGAGTTTGCCCGAGAAGGCCGCGAGGGAATGGAAGGGCTTGATCTCCGACTCGCCCTTCACCTGCCCGCCCTCGACCGTTTTCATCCAGCCGGTCTCTTTGGGAGGCGATGCCGAAGCATCGCGTTGCACGAGGAAGAGGTAGATGCGGTCGCCGAGGCCGGCCGCCTGGAGTTTAAACACGGGGAGCGGGAATTGAGGGATGGGAATGCGGCCGAACAAAAACAAAAATACGCCGATCGTCAGCAGGCCGGTGATCACAACCGATCCGACCGGAATCGCATATCGGCGGGTCAGGAAGCGGAACTGATTAGGGTAATCCGTCATCATAGTGGGACGCCGTCCGGACAAGGGCACATTATAAGAAGTTCCGGACCGGTTTGCAATCAAAACCACTAGGCATAGAAAATCCGAAGGGTGGAGTAAACCATGATCACTTCGACGGCATGGGCCGTGATGGTGGAGGACAAATTCCGGGTCCGGAGCAGCAGCCCGCCCCAGATCAGACCGTCGGTGAGCGCCAGCCAGTGATAGCCGCGAAAGACCCGCCACCATGAACGGGTCCCGGGAAAAGACAACGGCCGACAGGATTGCGGCAACGGCAAACCCATACGGCCGGCCGGCCGGCATCGCCATGAATCGCCCCATCATAAAGCCGCAGAAGTTGATCTCGACCAACACGGCGATCAGGACGATGCCCCACGGAACCATGAACGCAAACGGCATCCGCGCATGCGGCGTGTCGCGCAGAAAGTCGTAGCGGTATCCCAGCCAGGGGTCAGCTTCACAATGACCCAAAGATTGACCAGCCCAGTCAGTAGCTCGACGAACCCACCCAGCAGCAGACTCTTCTTTAGATTATGTGAAACGAGAAAAAACCGCTCCAGCCGGCGGCCGTTAACGGCGGACCAGAGCGCTAGACATGCATAAGCGGAAAGCTGAGGAATCAAGGTCGGCCATAACGAATCGGAGGAAAATGGGGGCCAGAAGGGATAGGCGAGCGTTAAGACGGCCGGAACGGCTGCAAGCCCGCTCCACCGCTCCATCTACTCCCCGCCGGCGACGGTGGCTTTGCAATCGGCGCAGATCGTCATAATGTCCGTTCCGGAGTAGACCGGATAGAATTTCTCGGCCTCCTGCCCGCAGACATCGCAGGTTCGGGGCGGAAGCACGGACGGACTGAATCGTTGAGAGGAATTTTGATTCATATATAAAGCACGGTGTCGGCGCCTTCCGCGATTGTCAGCACCTGGGGCAGCCCCCAGACATCATCGATGAGGTTGTCCTTCGGTGTCTTGTCATCGATATCCATATATTCCAGCCCGGCGCTGCAGACGATCACCCTGGCCCCCATTCCACGCGCTTCACGGAGCATCTCGCTGATGGGGGGCACATTTTTCTCCTTCATGAGCTGGGTGATCTTATGGCTCCAGGATTGATACTCCACCGGAAAGTCGGAACGGTCCAGTTGACCGGAATAGAACTTCTTCAAGGCCCAGAAGAAAAGGACGATGTAGACTTCGCTACCCATCGCGGCCGCCGTCAGCGCGATCGTGGCGATCTGGTGGAGCTTGTCGTAGGTGCCGCTGTGGGCAAAGATGACGAATTTCCCTTTTGTTTTTTTCATCAACGGCAGAATAACAAAACACCCACGGGGAAGTCAATCCGCCATGGGTGCGTCAACTACGTGGCGACTCTTAAATAAACAGCGTGATGTCGGCCTCTGCCGCGTATTCCAGAAAGGTTGCGGCGCCGACCGGATCTGGCAGGCCGTCGATCAGGTCCTCTTTTTTCAGATCGAACATATTCATCGCCATCTGGCAGGGCCACAGTTTCACGCCGCTCTCGATCGCGATTTGCATCAATTCGGGAACCGTGGCGATTTTTTTCTTCTTGATCTCCCGCTTCATCATCAGTGTCGCCAGGGCCGTCATCCCCGGCAGAACGCTCACGATGTTGGGCATCAAGACCGGCATGGCCGGGTTTCCCAGCGGGACGACTTTGAGCGAGTCCTGATTCCCCTTCTTCAGAATATTCAGCCCAAAGAAGGAAAAATAAAGACCGGCTTCCATATCCAGCGCCGCGGCGGTTGTGGCTAAAATCAAGGCGGAGTAGGCTGCTTCTATCGTCCCCTTGGAAACGACTGCGATCGCCAGCCGTTTTCGGCGGCTTTCTTTTTCCTTTTTAAGTTTCTCCTCCACCAACGTCTCAACCCGCTGATCGAGAAGCTCCTTGACCTTCGCCTCGATCAGGTCGTTCAGGCTCTTATCCAACATCGTCGACATGACAAATCTCCTTACTTGGCTTTACGAATATAAAATTGAAACAGGCCGTTCTCCGTCCGATGTTCCAGAAGTTCATGCCCGGTGCGCCTGGACCAGGCTTGCATGTCGGCCACCGAACCCGGGTCGGTCGAAATCATTTCAAGAACCTGGCCGACCGTCATTTTGTCAATCGTCTGTTTGGTCCGAATCACCGGAAGCGGGCAGAGAAGCCCCTTGCAATCCAGGATCTGATCCACTTTAACGGTACCTGCCATTTTCAGCTCTCCCTATTGATGACATTGAAGTAGGTCGTTGGTTTATATACGGTTGATGATAGCCCGCGGTCCGATGTCAAGTCAAGACTTGATTGGAGGCTGTTGAACTTTCGCCTGGAATGGATTATGATGAAACGACTTATGTTGGATGAACTGGAAAGTCTGAAGGGACAACAGGTCGAGGTGGTTTACAACGCCCTGATCTACCGCGGCGAACTGGCCGGCGCATCGGAAGACGAGGTCTATCTCAAGACCACCATGGACTGGGTCACGCTGCCGATGGAAGGGATCACCCAGATCCGAAAAGCGGAAACCCTTTAACGATGAACCCTCCGATGGAGAACCCTCCCGTTTATCCGATCCCGATCGGGGAACCCGTTTCGCCCTCGATGACCGAGACGTTGACGTTTCAGCCGGGCGACGAGGTACAAACCCGCAAACGATTTCCCTGGGTCAACCTGCTGCTTTTTATCGTCACGGTCTTCACGACGCTGTTGGCCGGCGCGGTTCAGCAGGGGCTAAACGTCTTCCAACATCCGGCCGAACTGATCCGTGGGATCCCTTTTTCCTTCACACTGATGGCCATTCTCTTGACGCATGAAATGGGACATTACTTGACTTCGCGCTATCATGGCGTCGGCGCAACGCTGCCCTATTTTATTCCGGCCCCGTCCATCATCGGAACCTTCGGCGCCTTCATCCGGATGACCTCGCCGATCTTTAACAAACGCGCCCTGCTGGATATCGGCGCCTCCGGCCCGATCGCCGGATTCATCGTGGCGGTTGCGGCCGTCGCGGTTGGA
>JACQFA010000044.1 GCA_016200255.1 Nitrospirota bacterium
ACACCCCGATGATCTGCTCTTCCGTGTGCCGCTTGCGTGTCATGCTGAGCCCTCCTGCCTGCGTTATATCAGGCCCGGACTCAACTTTCAACTGGCCCAGTTTTCGGGGGGAAGGTCAGTCCGGGGCATCCGTCTTTGTAATGGAGAATGTACCGCAGTTGCTCGGGTCGTTTGAGCACGGCGAGATAATCGGGATTGCGGAAGCAATGGGCTTTACCGTGAAGTGGGCGAAGTTGTGCGCCGCGGATTACGGAGCGCCTCAGACAAGGTGGCGTGCATTTATTATAGGCTGTAAATTTACCGATCCGGCTTGCGTGTTCCCTCCTAAGAAGAGTTACTATAATCCTGATTCTGGTCGAAGGAAGGCTTTTAATGATGATTTCGATGAGTATATCTCCGACCCCGCTCCATGGAGAACGGTGAAGGATGCAATTTTCGATTTGCCCCCGCCGTTGGGTACGGAGATCCGGAATGAGGAACCGCCGCTTGATCTGCATTTTGGACGTACGCCCACTCCGAAAAGCCTGAAAAGATACAAAGCGATTCCGAAGGAAGGAATGAATCGATTTGATCTACAGAGAAGAGCGGAGCATCTTACGCCTGCATGTTGGATTCGCAAAACTTCAGGCGGTACGGATCTGTTCGGCAGGTTGTGGTGGGACAAACCTGCCTTCACGATCCGAACGGAGTTTTTTAAGCCGGAAAAAGGTCGTTATCTCCATCCGGTTCAACACCGACCGATTACACACCGAGAAGCAGCCCGTCTGCAGTCGTTTCCCGACGACTTCAAGTTCTTGGGCAGCAAGATAGAGATCGCCAAACAAATAGGCAACGCAGTTCCTCCTTATCTTGCAGCCCGCGTTGCCGACGGGGTTTATGCACTTCTTCAATCGAAAGCCTTTTCGGAATGCCGGACGTCTTCACCAAGAGAAAAAGAAGCTGGATCATGGCGAGGATTTCAGGTGCAAATACCAAACCTGAAATCTTAGTCCGCGACATCGTCGAAGCGAAGGGCTTCCATGTTGTTGTGCATGTCCGGAACCTGCCTGGGAATCCGGACATTGTCTTAAAGCGACACAAGAAAGCGATATTTGTCCACGGGTGCTTTTGGCACGGACATAAAGGGTGCAAACGTGCCAAGCGTCCGATGACAAATACGGCCTTTTGGAACAGGAAGATCAATGGAAATATGAAGAGGGACCGAAAGAATCTGCGGGAGTTAAAAAAGCAGGGATGGAAAGCTTTGGTAATATGGCAGTGTCGAATTAAAAATTCGAGATACTTGGAGAAACGAATCTTTAAATTTCTTGAAACACGGCGGACAACCGGATGAGTGCAAGAGATAAACTGAGATCATTTTTCGAGGCGAATGTCGGCCGGGTGGTTACGACCAAGCGGTTGCGGAAGATCGGCGGGATCAGTGAATACGCCAGACGGATAAGAGAACTGCGCGACCATGAAGGAATGCAGATCCGTTCTCACATCGATAGACATGATCTCAAGCCCGGCGAGTATGTTCTGGAGTCCCTTGACAGGATTCCACGAATCGGACAGGGAATATCACCACAACTCCGCAACGAAATCCTAGAACGCAACGGTTATACCTGTCAACTCTGCGGTGCCGGTTCCAAGGATCCGGATCCTTTCAACCCTAATCGAACAGTGCGGCTTCATATTGATCATATCTTACCGCTAAGTCAGGGCGGCACGGACGACAAAGACAATCTGCGGGTGTTATGCTCAGCCTGCAACCAGGGACGCTCGAATATACAAACACCCACCGAATCGGCAAGAAATATCTTAGCCCGGATTCGTAAAGCCCCGCGTGCGGTCCAAAAAGAAGTATTCGAAGCGTTAAAACAGGCATTCGAAATTAATAAGTAAGCGGCTTAATTCCGCCCTTAACTTGAAAGACGAGTGGGGCTCGGGTCGGACCTGAGTAACGTTCTTTGCTTCCCTCCAGCCTCGTGCGCATCGGTGAGCGGCGGCGCGATCGGCAGGGAAAGGAAATGATTGGCCGCTTTGACACTATCGGGAAAGAAAAGAAAGACGACGCGGGTGGTGGGCGTGGATCTGGCCGGAAGTCCCAAGCGAAACACCGGGATTTGTCTGCTCACGGGGATGACCGTGGCTTCTTACGCAACGGTCTACTCCGATGACGAGATTCTCGCCTTCATCGAAACCGACCGGCCGGATCTCATCGCGATCGACGCCCCGTTGAACCTTCCGCCCGGCAGAAAAACGATCGAAGAACGGACGGGAGAACACTTCCGGCCCTGCGACCGCGAGCTCCTCAAGCGCGGCATTCGTTTTTTCCCGATCACTCTCGGGCCGATGCGATCCCTTACAACGCGCGGCATCCGGCTGAAAGAGAGGCTCGTGGAGCGGGGCCTTGAGGTCATTGAGATATACCCCGGCGCGGCGCAGGATCTCTGGAAGATCGTACGGAAGCAGGGAGGGCTCTCGAAATTGCGAAGGGGGCTGGAGAAGCTCGGGCTCAAAGGGCTGGCCAAAAATATGAACGGCGACGAGCTCGACGCCGTGACAGGGGCCCTGGTGGGACGGTTCTATATATCCGGCCGTGCGGAGGTGCTCGGAAACTTTGCCGAGGGGGCCATCGTCATTCGAAAGCCGATGAAATTTTGAAAACTCCGGGGACACCATACTTAAATATTGACTCTGGGTCCGTCTAAAGATAAGTAGAGTGGCCCGGAATGATTCGCAGTCACGGGACGCGCGTGAAGGCGATTTCCATGACCTCCGGCTTCTTCCCGGGTTGGGTTCTCGTCCAGTGTTGGACGATCTTGTCTTTTCCGTCGAAGGTGACCGCAAGCGCGTGCATGTGGTCCTCCTTGGCCGGATTGATATCGGAGCCTTTCACAAAATCGAACGTCAACTCGTTCGCCTTCGCGCTTTTCACCGCCATCCGGGGCTGATTGTGGAGCATGCAGTAGTGGGTCATGTTTAATTTGTGCTTTGGATTATCGTAATAGACCGTCACCATCTCCATAGGCGACCCCTCGAAAATCGTCTCCACGATCGCGCTGCCGCCGGCCGTGAGTTTGTAGCTCGCCTTCATCTTCATCGGCCCCTGCCCGTGATCCATGGTGGTTTCCCACGAACCCGCGAGTAGCTTCATCCGTTCGAACGCTTCGGAACCGACGTAGGGCTTCTGGTCCGGCTCGGCGGCCTGGATGGAACCAAGAACCAAAAAGCCCGTAAGGACCAAAAGACCAATGACATCTACGAAGATAATTCGGAATGGTTTCATGATGGCTTCCTCCTTTCGAAGTTGACCGGCGATGGACGATTTTTCAATGCCTGCGTATACCTTAGTAGGCCTCCAACCCCTTAGTCAAGAAAATTGTCGCGGGCGGGCCGGGAGAAATATCGGCCCCGCTCCGGCCTCGCGCGCGGGGGCATTGTCACCGGCCTATTTAAATTGCTATAATACCTTCCCTGTTAGATGACTTCATTTAAGGAGCCATATGAAACGAAGTTTCACCATTGCCGTCCTTCCGGGCGACGGGATCGGAAAAGAGATCGTGCCGGAGGCGGTCAAGGTTCTGGAGGCGATCGGCCGGCTGCATGGACTCGCGTTCGATTTCAAAGAGGCCGTGGTCGGCGGCGGTGCGATCGATCTTCACGGTCGTCCGCTTCCGGATGAAACGCTGGCAGTCGCCAAAGCGGCGGATGCCGTTCTGCTCGGCGCGGTCGGGGGACCGAAATGGGACGGACTGGAATCCTCGATACGGCCCGAGAAGGCGCTGCTGGGCTTGCGCGAACAGCTCGGACTTTATGCGAACCTCCGTCCGGCCCGCCCGTTTCCGCAACTGATCGATGCCTCGACGCTCAAACGCGAGGTGATCGAGGGGACCGACTTGCTGGTCGTCCGAGAGCTGACCGGCGGCATCTATTTCGGCGAGCCGCGCGGGATCAAGCCGTACCGCAACGAAGAACGCGGCATCAACACCGAGGTCTACACGACCAAGGAAATTACGCGGATTGCAAAAGTGGCCTTCGAGGCCGCGCGGAAACGCCGATGGAAAGTCTGCTCGGTCGACAAGGCGAATGTGCTGGAATCCTCGGCGCTCTGGCGCAAGGTCGTGGTCGAGGTTCATAAAAATTATCCGGACGTCGAGCTGTCGCACCTGTACGTGGACAACTGCGCGATGCAGTTGATCCGAAACCCGAAGCAGTTCGACGTGATCGTCACAACCAATCTATTCGGCGATATCTTGAGCGACGAGGCCGCGATGCTGACCGGCTCGATCGGGATGCTCCCTTCGGCGAGTTTGGGCGGCCGTACCGCGATGTACGAGCCGATCCACGGAAGCGCGCCGGACATCGCCGGTCAGAACAAGGCGAACCCGCTCGCCACGATATTGTCGGCCGCGATGATGCTGAAATATTCCTTCGACCGGGGAAAGGCGGCGGACGAGATCGAGCATGCCGTGCTGGGCGTCCTGGACCTTGGCTATCGCACCGGGGACATCGCATCGTCCGGAACAAAACTCGTCGGCACGAAAGAGATGGGCGAATTGGTTGTAAAGCAACTCATGAAGGCATAGGAATTCAATGTTAATTAAAAAAGACAGTTACGTCGTCGCGGTCGTCGGTGCGACCGGGGTGGTCGGCAACGAGATGGTCGAGATCCTCCAGGAACGGAAATTTCCGGTGAAGGAGTTGCGCCTTTTCGCCTCCGAGCGCACCGCAGGCGAGACGATGAACTTTCAGGACGGCAGTCTGACGGTGAGACTCCTGAATAAAGAGGCCTTCAACGGCGTCGAGATCGCGCTGTTCTCGGCCGGCGAGGAGGTCAGCCGGGAGTTTGCGCCGGTCGCGGTCGCGGCCGGGGCGGTCGTGATCGACAACAGCGCCGAATGGCGGATGACGCCCGGCGTGCCGCTGGTCGTCCCGGAGGTGAATCCCGATGCGGCCTTCACCCATCGTGGGATCATCGCCAATCCGAACTGCTCGACCATCCAGATGGTGGTGGCCTTAAAGCCCTTGCACGACGCCGCACGGATTAAGCGGATCGTGGTGTCCAGCTATCAAGCCGTCTCGGGGACCGGCAAGGAGGCGATGGACGAGTTGATGGACCAGACGCGGTCGCTGCTGTCGTTTGAAGACGTGATCTGTCATGTCTACCCGTTTCAGATCGCCTTCAACCTTCTTCCCCAGATCGGCTCGTTCGACGAACGAGGTTACTCGTCGGAGGAGATGAAGCTGGTAAACGAAACACGGAAGATCATGGGGGACGACCGGATCCGGATCTCGGCCACGACGGTGCGCGTGCCGGTCTTTCGCGCCCATTCCGAATCGGTGAATATCGAGACCGAGAAAAAACTCTCGGCCAATGAGGCCCGCGCGCTGCTCGCGACCGCGCCGGGCGTGTTGCTGTACGACGATCCGCAGCGCAAAGTCTATCCGACGCCATTGGATGTCGCCGGAACGGACGAAGTTTACGTGGGCCGAGTCCGCGAGGACTCCACGGTTCCGTCGGGTCTCAATCTCTGGATCGTGGCGGACAATCTGCGCAAGGGAGCGGCCCTCAACGCGATCCAGATCGCGGAGAACCTGATCCGGGCCGCTTCGTGACGGCAAACGTTGCCATGTCGAAGCAGAAAAATCGATTCAAGGCCGCAGCGCTCATTGTCCTCCTGCTCCTTCTGACCGGAGGGTTCATCGCCGGTCCGGCCCGGGCCGCCGAGACGATCCGCGTCGCGTTTGTTCCGGACGTCCCGGCCGTCACGATCTCGGGAAGCCCTGACCTCATTTTCACCACCTTGGACGGCCGTCCCTTTGCCGACGGCATCAAGACCCCCGTCGGGATACTCGCCGGAATTCAGGGCCTGACCTTCCAGGGCCGGCCGACGGAGCTGCGTGAATTGATCGCCTCCTCCGCCGGCGGCGATATTCATCTCAACAACCTCACGGTCGGCGGAATCCTCCACATCGTGCTCGTCCGGGACAGCCTCCGCCTGATCAACGAGCTGGACGTGGAAGAATACCTCAAAGGCGTCGTGCCGATCGAGATCTCGCCCACCTGGAATCCCGAGGCGCTCAAGATCCAGGCAATCATCGCGCGGACGTACGTCCTCCATCAGCGGCAGGTCAATCTCGGCAAAGAGTACGATGTGCTGGCCACGACGGCCGATCAGGTTTACGGGGGCCGGGGCAAGGAGCATCCGGCCGCCAACCAGGCCGTGGCCGATACGAGCGGGCTGGTCCTGACCTTCGGGGGAGAATTGATCCTGTCGGCCTATCACTCCACCTCGGCCGGCCCGACCGAGGACGCCTCGGAAGTCTGGGGCATGGATCTTCCGTACCTGAAAGGGGTGAGCTGTCCCTTCGACCAGAACTCGCCCTACTATCAATGGAGCAAATCGTTCGGGATGGACGCGGTGCAGGAATTGTTTTCGAAGGCCGGCTACGAGATCGGAACGATCGCCTCCATCACCCCGTTCCGTTGGACCGAAGCCGGCCGGGTCGGCCAGATCCGGATCCTCCATTCCCAGGGCGAGCTGATTCTCAAATCGGAAGAGTTCCGACGAATCCTGGGATACACCGAGCTGCCCAGCACCCGGTTCCGGATCGAGAAGATCGGGCGTGAAATGCAGATCCAGGGAAACGGATACGGCCACGGCGTGGGCCTCTGCCAGTGGGGGGCCAAGGAGATGGCCGAAATGGGATACGGCCATGACAAGATCTTGAAATATTATTATCCCGGCGTCCGCGTGGAGCCGTATTCGTCCATCACGGCGGAGGAACCGGGTCCATGATCACGCAAACCCTGCCGGCCGAATACAAACTCTCCAGCTATGACTATCCGCTGGACGAAGCTCTCATCGCCCAGGTTCCCCTGGCGGATCGGGACCGGGCCCGTCTGATGGTGCTTCATCGGGAAACCGGCCGGATCGAGCATCGCGTCTTCTCGGATCTGCCGGACTACCTTCGACCCACGGACGTCCTCGTGGTCAATGACACCCGGGTCATTCCGGCCCGGTTGCAGTGCCGGAAAGTTCCGGGCGGCGGGAAGATCGAACTGCTCCTTCTTCGAGCGGCCGCCGGTCCAGGGCAATGGGAGGCCCTCGTCCGCGGATCGGTCGCGGTGGGTCAACACCTCGCATTCGGCGAAGGCGATTTAATGACGGCCGTGGTCCGACGGGATCTCGGAGAAGGCCGAAAGATCGTGGAGTGGCCCGGTGAGGACGACGTGGAGTCCATGCTCGACCGGTTGGGCGCTCCGCCCCTCCCGCCGTACATTCGGCGGAATCCGACGCCGGCCGACCGGGAACAGTACCAGACGGTCTACGCCGCGGCCAACGGATCGGTGGCCGCGCCGACGGCCGGCCTTCATTTCACCCCGATGCTTCTGGATCGGATCCGGGCGCGCGGGGTGAAGGTGGTTCCGGTCACGTTGCATATCGGTACGGGGACCTTCCGGCCGGTTCGATGCGAAGACATTCGTGACCACCGGATGGATTCCGAGCGGGTTGAGATCGGCTCCTCCGCGGCCGACGCGATTGAAGAAGCCCGACGGATGAAGGGCCGTATCTTCGCGGTCGGCACGACGGCGACGCGGGTACTTGAATCGGCCGGGGCCGGGCGGCTGAAGGCCCGATCGGGATGGACCGATCTGTTTGTCGTCCCCGGCTATCCGTTCAAAAACATAGACGCGCTCGTCACCAATTTTCATTTTCCAAAATCCACGCTTTTGATGCTGGTGTCGGCCTTTGCCGGGGCCCAAAATATAAAAGAGGCCTATGCCGAGGCCCTTCACGCCCGGTACCGTTTCTTGAGTTTCGGCGATGCGATGCTGATTTTATGAGAAGAGTCTCAAGAAGATTAAGACAGGGGCATCGCCCTTCGAGAGGACGGTTGGCGCTGTTTCTCGCGGGCGGCATCGCCACGGTGATACTGCTGGTGGTCGTCCTTGTTTCACTGGAACAACATTCCTCCGTCCAGAGCGCTCTGCCGGAGCCATCAACTTCCAGGCCGTCCACGCCGGCGTTGAACGAACCGTCTTCAACCGCCGCTCCCGAGACGTTCACCTTCTATGACACCCTGGAGCAGAGGAACGCCCCGTCTCCCGGATTCATGGACGAATCGTCACGGCCGTCCCCGCGCGCCGCCCCTCCCACGGTGGCGTCCCCCTGGGCGACCGGCCGTTCTCCAAAGAAACAACCGCCGCGTTTCACGATTCAGATCGCCGCGGTCAAGGACCGGCCGACCGCCGAGGCCTTGACCGATCGCCTGAAGCGAAAGGGTTATCCCGTTTTCATTCTTCCTCATGTCATCCCGAAGCAGGGGACATGGTACCGTGTCCGGGTCGGACATTTTGCAAAACGCGACGCGGCCCGGGAAATGGCGCGACAAATATCAAGGCAGGAACGATTGAAGACCTACATCGCCAAAGAGTAATGCCCGGCGTGCGAAGCAAACTCTCACAACATGATCTTTCGTTCTTTCGCGCTGTGTTCGAGAATAATGATGGCGCCGTGCAGACGCTGGAGGCGCGCATTCCGGCCCCGAATCGCCAGGGCATCATGGAGCGGGAATGATTCTCCCCGAACCTCGGTCTGGAGTTTCTTGAGTTGTTGATGGAGGGCCTTGTAGCTTTGGGGGTCGAACTTCTTGAGCACCAGCGTGTTGATCGTAAAAAATCCTTCCGCGACATCCCGCGCCACGGCGACAATGCTTTTGCCTCGAAGCTGTATCTCCGCCATGGTTTTTCCCCCTCCCGGTTCCGGACTAAACCATACCGTATTTCATCCGCCAAGTCAAAGCACCGGGTTGACCGTAAAATTCGGCGGTTGTCTTATAACTTTCAGGCGTGTATAATGCGCATCGGTTTCGGTAAAACAGCCGAGGGGATGGATGGAAAAACGGAGCAAAGACCGGATCGGCAAGCGGCTGATCGTGAAGTTCGGGACGGTAAAACCGGATCGGCTCGGTTTTACCGAGGACCTCTCTCCCACCGGGCTCTTTATTAAAACCGGCATCGTCTCCCCGCCGGGTACCGCGCTCCGGATCGAGTTGACGCTTCCGGATGACCGCACGATTCTCATGGCGGGCGTGGTGATGTGGGCCAAACAGGTTCCGCACAGCCTGCTTCGCTTCACAAAGAAAAACGGGATGGGACTCCGATTGACCCAGTCCGGCGACGATTACAAACGGTTTTTGGCCGAGATCGACGGAGGGATTAAAGGTACTGGTTCTTGATCTCGATCCGGGTCACGGCCCGGACCCGGTTCAACGCGGACATCATGATCCGCTGCTGTTTTCGTGCAAGGGCTTCTTCGATCGTCTTCGCTTCGTCCGCAAGACGTTTTTCGGGCGTGGTTTTCGGGTCCGGTGTCTGCCTGGAGAAGTCGGCCCTGGCTTCGGCAATTTCCTGTTCCGTGAGAGCAATCCCGTCCCGGAGGATCAGTTTGGCCTTGTTGATCAGCACGTCTTCCCGAACGGACTGCTCGAACTCATCGGCCGCCATATGGCTGCGCGACAAAAAGAATTGATAGCGGTCCGGGTCGAACCGGCCCTGGTCGTCGTGAAACGTGGCATCCCGGGTGATGAAATCACGCAGCTCGTCCACCCCGACCGAAAGCCGCATCTCGCGGGCCAGTTTTAACCACAGTTGCCGCTCGACCAACGTATTGATCACGAACTGATTGACCATGTCCTCCTTGAAATTTTCCTTCAGCAGGTCGCGATAATAACGGTAGGCGTTCTCCTTGTACCGCAGGTATTGGGCGCGGGTGATCTGGGCCTGATCGATCTGGGCAATGTAGGGATCGCGTTCGCCCGAGAAACCCCACCAGCCCATGCTGATCACGAAGGCGGCCGCAATCAGAAACATGACGGTGCGATAAACCCAGGGATTCTCAATGGCGCCTTTTCGTAACGTCTTCAACATGGGCTTCCTCGTCTCCTTTGAATAGCGGAGATTTGATGATAGCGTTTTTTTGTAAAAAATGCAACGGCTCTCCTTGAAAAATCACGGCGATCTGTTATAATGGGTTTTCTTTAGGAATCACCCCAGCGAACAAGAGGGTCATCACGCAGAAGATTCCAGGAGACGGGCATCGTGGTCGATATTGGTGAGCAGACTTCGGCGAGCCCAGCCGGGTCGCGGCAGGAACCGGCGGAGGGTTTTCCGAAAGCGGACGTGCTTCACCGTTTCATCGCGAAATTCATCGATTTCCTGATCGTCGCCGCCTTGGCCCGGCTGTTTTCCCCGGTCGGTTTTTTCGCCGGAATGATCTATCTCCTGATCGCGGACGGCCTGTTCCAGGGCCGGAGCGCGGGGAAGCGGCTGATCGGACTGCAGACTCTGCGGTTCGATACGGGAACAGCAGTCTCCTTCCGGGAGTCCATCTTGCGGAACGTCCCCTTGGCGGCGGCCTACCTCTGCCTGATCGTCCCGTATATCGGCTGGCTGGCGGCGGGCGGGACGGTCCTGATCGAGGCCCTTCTCGTGATCGGCAATCTGCACGGGCATCGCGTGGGGGACGAGATCGCCAAGACCCAGGTAGTTGATCAACGTCCGGCGGCACAGGAGATCCGACCGGAGCGACCCACGGACGCGTGATGTCGGGAATTTTTAGCGAGCAAGGCGAGCGAGAGGGGAAGGCTCCATCCGGCTTCGCCGGTGGAGGGGGCGACGCGAGCCCCTATAAATGGATGTTTCCCGAGAGGAGGACGGCGTGGGTCTCGTTGATGATTTTCTTGGATGGTTTTCGAACGATCTGGCGATTGATCTGGGTACGGCGAACACCCTGGTCTACCTGAAAGGAAAGGGCATCGTCATCAATGAACCGTCCGTCGTCGCCATTGACAAGAAAACCGGCAAGGTCCTGGCGGTCGGGGCCGAGGCCAAGAAAATGCTCGGAAGGACGCCCGGAAATATCGTCGCGATCCGGCCGATGAAGGACGGCGTCATCGCCGACTTCGAGATCGCGGAGAAGATGCTCAGCCATTTCATCACCAAGACGCATAACCGAAGCACCTTTGTCCGCCCCCGGATCGTGATCGGCGTGCCGTCCCGGATCACGCAGGTCGAAAAGCGCGCCGTCCGTGACTCGGCCCAACTCGCCGGCGCGCGCGAGGTCTATTTGATCGAGCAGCCCGTCGCGGCCGCGATCGGCGCCGGATTGCCGATTGCCGAACCGTCCGGAAACATGGTGGTCGATATCGGCGGGGGAACGACCGATGTGGCCGTGATTTCCCTGGCCGGGATCGTCTACAGCGAATCGGTCAAAGTGGCCGGGGATAAGATGGACGAGGCCATCATGAATTACATCAAGCGGAAATATAACCTGCTGATCGGCGAGCCGATGGCGGAGCAGATCAAGTTTGAAATCGGATCGGCTTTCCCGCTGGAGGAGCGCCGGACGATCACGATCAAGGGCCGGGATCTCATCTCGGGGATTCCCAAGACGCTGGTGATGGACGACAGCGAGATCCGCGAGGCGCTGTCCGAGCCGATCAGCGCAATCGTAAACGCCATCAAGGTGGCCCTGGAGAATACGCCGCCCGAACTGGCGGGGGACATCATCGACCGGGGAATCGTGCTGACCGGCGGCGGATCGCTTCTCCGGGGCATGGACGTCCGTCTTCGGGAGGAAACCAATCTGCCGGTGATCACGGTTGAGAACCCCCTCACGACGGTGGTGCTGGGAACGGGCAAGGTCCTGGACGAGATCGACCTGCTTAAAAAAGTAACCATCATGTCGCAGTAGACCCTCACCACTAAAACATGCTCCGGCAAATCATAAATTATAGACGCTTCATCGTTCTATTCCTGGTCGTCCTTCTGGTCACCGTGCTCCTTTTTCCAGAGCTGCAGAAACGCCCATTCTATTTTCTCGGCCGCCCCGTGGTCTTTGTGATCTCCGGCCTGCAGAAGGGTTTGACCTGGATCGGCGGAGGATTCGGGACCGTCTGGAATGGCTATGTCAACCTGGTCTCGGTGCGGCGCGAGAATGAACAATTAAGGCGGGATCTGGCCCGATTGCAAAACGAGACCATCCGGCTTCAGGAGGACGCTCACGCCAACGAGCGACTTCAGGAGCTCCTGGACCTCAAAAAGGCCGCAGCCTATCATGGTTTGGCGGCCGCCGTGATCGGACGCGATCCGTCCAACTGGTACAGAACGTTGATGATCGATAAAGGAAGCCGGGACGGTGTCGCGGTCGAAATGGGCGTCATCACCCCCGCCGGAGTGGTCGGGCGCGTGATCAAAGCGGAGCCGGCCGTATCCCAGGTCCTCCTGATCACCGACCGAAACGGCGCCGTGGCCGCGCTGGTCCAGCGCACGCGGGATGAGGGGTTGGTGGAAGGAACCGAAAAAGGGCTGGCGCGCATCAAATATCTTTCCCTCCTGGCGGACGTGAAGCAGGGCGACCTTGTTCTGACCTCCGGGTTAACGGGTGGTTTTCCGAAAGGTTTCCCCATCGGCACGCTCGGCCGCATCACGAAAAAGGAGCCGGACCTTTTCAAAGAGGCCGAGGTGACCCCCAATGTGGATTTCTCGAAAATCGAAGAGGTTCTGGTGATCACCTCCCTGGATGACCGGAAATGAATCGCTGGACGTACGGCATCATCGCCTTGTTGCTGGTTCCGGTGCAGACCACATGGCTGAACGGAATCGAGCTGCATTCCGTGAAGCCGGATCTTGTCCTCCTTCTGGTCTATTTCACCGGTTTTTACGCGGGCGAAATGTCCGGCTTGAGAGCGGGACTGGGGATGGGACTGGGGACGGATCTCGTGTCGGGAGGGCCTTTCGGCCTGCATATCGCCACGCTGGCGATGATGGGACTGGTGTCCGGACTCCTGGGACGGTTTTTCCTCAATACGACCGCGACCCTGACAATGGGAATGGTTTTCATGTTGTCCATTCTCGATGGAATCCTGGTTTTTTTCTTTCATCAATGGGTCCTGGGCGGGATCCAATTTGCCGACGTCTTTCGTTGGACGCTTCTACCCGAAGCATTGTACAATACCGCGACGGCGGGAATCGTGTTCTGGGCCGGCCTCGGTCGGCTGAACATTAAAAAACAGGGGGCGGGTACGGCGTCGCTGTCCATCCCGATAAGCTAAGAGTCCGATATGGATCTGTATACATCGTCCGACAATCCCCGCGAGCTTCAGAACCGCCTTGGCTATCTGATGATCGGGATAGTCGCTATTTTTGTCGCGTTGCTGCTGCGGGCCTGGTATCTCCAGATCACCAAGGGAAATTATTACAGGGAACAGTCCGAGAATAACCGCGTCCGGGTCGTTTCGATCCAGCCTTCCCGCGGCCTGATCTTCGACCGCCACGGCGAATTGCTGGCGAACAACGTGCCGAGTTTTAATCTTTATCTTGTATTGGAAGACATCGCGGATAAGAAAGCACTGCTGGATGAGCTGGCCCGTCTCATCCAGATGGACCGCGCCGAGATGGACCGCAAAATCCGTTCACGCAAGAACAACGTGCCCTACATGCCGGTCAAGATCAAAGACGGCCTGTCCCTCAAGGAGGTGGCGCTGATCGAATCGCACCGCATGGACCTGGCCGGAACGCTTCTTGAACCCGAGCCCCAGCGGAATTATCTTTACGGTTCCCTGGCGGCCCATCTGCTGGGATATGTCGGTGAGATATCGCCGGCGCAGATGCAGGAGTCGGACAACAGCGAGGTCCTTCCCGGAACGTCGGTGGGGCAGAACGGCGTCGAAAAGACCTACGATATCCATATCCGCGGAGAGGTCGGTCAAAAAATCATCGAGGTGGATGCCGGGGGACACGAGATGAAGGTCCTGCGCGTTCAGGAACCGGCGTCGGGCAATGACCTCTATTTGACGATTGACCTGAACGTCCAAAAGGCGGCCGAGGAGGCCTTGGGAAAGGATGCCGGAACGATCGTCGCGATCAATCCAAGAAACGGTGAAATCCTGGCGATGGCAAGCCACCCGGCGTTTGATCCGAATCAACTCTCGCGAAGTCTGTCGCCCGCCGATTGGGAGGCGCTCGCCTCCGATCCAAGCCATCCTTTGACCAACCGCGCCACGCAGGGCCAGTATCCGCCGGGGTCGACCTTCAAGCTGGTCGTCTCTTCCGCCGCACTGGAGTCAAAGGAAGTCAAGGCGGACGAACAGATCAATTGCACGGGAGGACTGCTCTTCGGCAGACGGGTCTACAAGGACTGGAAAAGGGGCGGACATGGATTGATGGACCTTCATTCCGCGATCGTCCAGTCGTGCGACGTCTATTTTTACGAGGCGGGACGGCGGGTGGGCATCGACCGACTGGCCGATTATGCATTCCGTTACGGATTGGGTCAGCCCACCGGGATCGAATTGACCTCCGAGAAATCGGGCAATGTTCCCACGCCGCAATGGAAGATGCGCGCCAAGGGGGAGCCCTGGTATCCCGGAGAAACGCTCTCGGCTTCGATCGGACAGGGATTCGTCACCGTAACGCCGATCCAGTTGGCAAATCTCATCGGGACCGTGGCGATGTCGGGCGTCCGGTATCAACCGCATCTGGTCAAGGCGATTCGGGACCGGGCCACCGGACGATTGTTCGAGTTCCCGCCGGTTCAAATCGGCAGGGTGGTTCTGGCGGAGGAGACCTTTAACACCATCCGACAGGGGTTGAGCGGCGTGGTCTCGGAACCCCACGGCACCGGTGCGGCGGCGCGATCAAAAATCATTTCGATCGGCGGGAAAACCGGGACGGCGCAAGTGGTGGAGATGAAAGCGGGCATCGAAACAAAATCGCTGCCCAAGGAATTTCAGGACCATGCCTGGTTCATCGCCTTTGCGCCGGTCGAGGACCCGCAGATCGCGGTCGCAGTCCTGATTGAACACGGCGGCCACGGCGGGGAGACGGCCGCGCCGCCCGCCAAACGAGTGATAGAGGAGTATCTTAAAAATGGTGCCCCGCAGATTCATCAGCAACTTTGACGCCTGGTTCATCATCGTCGTCCTCATGATCCTGGGTCTCGGAGTGCTCTCGATTTATACGGTGACCTATGTCGTGTCTTCCAAGGCGCACCTGTCCATTTATTCGAAGCAGGTGATCTGGATTGGTCTGGGCCTGATCGTCTTTTTTGCCGTTGCCGCCATTGATTATCATGAACTCGCGCGATGGAGTCCCTTCCTGTACGCGGGCGGCGTGGCCCTCTTGATCCTGGTGCTTCTCGTCGGGCGGACCGGGATGGGGGCCCGTCGGTGGTTGTCCCTGGGTTTTTTTGATCTGCAGCCGTCCGAATGGATCAAGCTCGTCGTCATTCTGGTCCTGGCCCGATATTTCTCGACCCGATCCCGTCTTCAGGGTTTAACCGTTCGGGAATTGATCCTGCCGGCCGTAGGGGTGGGCATTCCGCTGCTCCTGGTTCTCAAGCAGCCGGACCTGGGCACCGCACTGGTTCTTTTGTTCATTTTTGCGGTCCTGGTCTTTTTAATCGGATTGCGGTCCCGGACCGTCGGCTTCTCGATTCTCCTCTCGCTCATGGCCTTCCCGTTCATCTGGGAGATTTTCTGGAGCGTGCTCAAGCCCTATCAAAGGAACCGGCTGATCGCGTTCATCAATCCGGCGATCGACCCGATGGGCCGAGGCTATCACGCCCTTCAGTCAAAAATCGCCATCGGGTCCGGGGGATTCTTCGGCAAAGGGTTGTTCGGAGGGACTCAAAGTCAGCTGAAATTTCTCCCGGAAGGCCATACCGATTTTGTGTTTTCTGTCTTCGCCGAAGAGTGGGGCTTTCTGGGTGTCCTGATGCTCCTGGTGCTCTACTTCCTCCTGATCTGGTGGGGAATCGACGTGGCGTACAAAGCCAAAGATCATCTGGGCGTTTTCCTGGCGGTCGGCGTGGTCTCGATGCTCGTCTTCTATCTCGCCGTGAATATCGGCATGACGCTCGGCGTGGCGCCGGTCGTGGGCGTTCCTCTCCCGCTCATGAGTTACGGCGGGAACTCGATCCTGACGACCATGTCCGGTCTGGGACTGTTATTGAATATCAAAATCCGCCGATTTATGTTATTTTATTGAAGGACTTTTTAGGGAAAGGTTGACTTATGGCGACTGAAATCGTGATCAACGCGGCCCGCGAGGAGACCCGTGTGGCCGTCCTGGAAAACCGGGTGCTGACGGAACTCTATATTGATCGCCGCAAAGACCAGGGAATTGTCGGAAACGTCTACAAAGGCCGCGTCGTGAAGGTCCTTCCCGGCATGCAAGCCGCCTTTGTGGATATCGGGCAGGAAAAAGCGGCCTTCCTCTACGTGGACGACATCACCACTCA
>JACQFA010000045.1 GCA_016200255.1 Nitrospirota bacterium
TACCCGCCGCCCCCGCCGCCGTAGCCGCCGGTGCAGCCGCCACCACAACTAAACGTACCGGAGTCGCCGCCCTCTCCATAATTCGCAAACGGTCCCGGCGTCCCTTTATCCACGCAGCCCGGAATCGCCCCATCAAAACTCATTGACGCACCGCAGCCCGTATTGCTCGCATCCACAAAATTGCCCGAATCCACCTGCATCGTCGTCGCCACAATCCGGCTGTACGTGTTGATCGGCACAGCCAAGATCTCGGCCCCCGCACCCCCGGTGACATTGACCGTTGGACTGTTGAGTATCGTGTCCTTCAAGGTCACGACCCCCGTCCCGCTCACCGTTGTGGCCGTTCCTACTGTCGCGTTGCCCGTCAAGGTCAGGCTTCCCCCGCTGACCGTCAGCGCTCCCGTCAGGCTCGTCGTCCCCCCCACGCTCGATACCCCCGCCGTCTCGGTCCATGACGGTGCAATCACATTGCCCGTCACCGTCAACCCCGTTGACAGTGTCAGCGCACCCACTGATGGATCCGTCGTCAGGTTCCCGTTGATCGTGACCGTTCCCGTTTCCCGCGCCGCCGTCCCGCTGTTCCCCGTCGCTTGAAGGGTCAGCGTATGGATCGTCAATGTCCCTCCGCCCGGCGTGAAGCTCCCGGTGCCCCCAAACGTCAAATCATCCGGCGATGTCGTCGTCCCGGAGGAATCGTTGTCGCGGAGCACATACACGCTGCCCGCATTTCCGACATAGCTCGCGCCTCCCGGTGAATCCCCGCCCATTGCCTGTAAGGTGGTTGTGGTCAACGGCATCGTGATCGAACCGGCCGAAATATACACACGGCCGCCTCCGCCGCCTCCGCCGGAATCAGAACCGCTGCCGCCCGTCCCGCCATTCGCCGTGATCACCCCGCTGCCCGCCAGTGTCCCCGCCGTAATATAGATGCTGCCGCCGCTCCCGCCTCCGCCGCCACCCCAGACACAGCAACCCACTGCAGGATTCCCCACCTGACCATCCGCATGGATCGTCCCGTTCAACGTCAGCGTCCCACTCACCGTCAGTTTCATCGCGCCGGCTCCCACTCCACCCGCGCCGCCGTGATTGCCTCCATTAACCCCCAATCCATTTCCTCCGCCGCTGCCCATCATGATCTGCGTCGCCGGCGGATTCATGTCCACACTCCCATAGGCATAGCCGCCCAGACCCGGAACGGTCCCGGACCCATTGCCGCCCGCGCCCCCATACCCGCCGCCCCCGCCGCCGTAGCCGCCGGTGCAGCCGCCACCACAACTAAACGTACCGGAGTCGCCGCCCTCTCCATAATTCGCAAACGGTCCCGGCGTCCCTTTATCCACGCAGCCCGTCGCCACCCAATTATAACTCATCGACGACCCGCAGCCCTTATAGCTCGCATCCACAAAATTGCCCGCGTCCACCTGCATCGTCGTTGCTACAATAGTCGCGAATGTAGTGGCCGGAACCGCTTGGATCATGGAAGAACCCGTCCCCGTTACTATCAGCGTTCCGTTAACAGTCAATGTAATATCCCCGGACAGCGTCAGGTTTGCGCCGACGGGATCGTTCACCGTGAGGTTTTGGCCTATCGTGATGGAGCCCCCCAGGGTTTTCACACCGACACCGCTGATCTTCAGGTTGCTGTAGGCCGGTGTCGTCGAAACGGTCTGGGCCACGCCGGCGCGATATTCGACCATCGTCCCGGCTGAAATATTCCGTGTTGCAAAGGCCGGGAACGTCGTGGCTGTCCCCGCACCGCCAAGTCTTAAATTACCTGAGGTCAGGTTCAGCGTTCCGGTGGAAGTTACCTGGAATCCGTTATCATTGAAAACGCTGTTGGCCGTGACATCGCCAATCGTCAATGTCGAAACGGCCGCCGGACTCGATAGAGTCACGCCCGCCGTATTGTTCACTTTCAGAATATCGTAGGTGTAGCCGCCGGCCGACTGAGCCGCGGTGCCGTTGAAATTGATCGTGCTTCCGGCCACGGTCGTCAGGGTTCCGCCGCCGGTAAGGTTGCCCGATATATTTAAAGTCCCGGTCCCCGTAAAGGTCAATTGCGCCCGCGCCGCCGTCCCACTGAATATGACATCTCCCCCAACCGTGATCGTCCCCGTGCTGATGGTCACCACCGTATTCCCGGTCGATCCTCCGCCCGCAATATTGATGCCACCCGCACTCAGAGTCCCCGCTCCCACCGCCAGCGTCGCATTGCCCGCCCCGGTGGAGGCTTTCAGCGTGATTGCCCCGCCGCCGGCACCGACTGTGAGAGCATTGGCACCTGAAAGGGTAATCCCGTTTGAGCTGGCGACAGGGTCATTGATCGTGATCCCGGCTGCTGCCCCGGCCGCCGTCACTGTCATGGTATGGCCTGAGGCAATGACGACAATATTACTCGCACCAGGACCGGAAACATTACAGGGCGCAGTCCACTTCGTCCCATCATTCCAGTTGCCGGTGCCGGTCGAAGTGCACGTTCCCCCAAACGCCCAGTTCAGATTGTTCCCCCCGTCCGAACTCGTTGTCCCACCCACGATCGTATCCCCGCTCCTCGCATCCGAATCCTGCGGATTCACGTACGACACGGTCTGCGTGCCGCTCACCGTCAGCCCCCATTGAGTGCCGGGCGTCGAGGATCGGAACTGGATCAGACTGCCCGACGCACCCGCAAAATTGATATTCGTAAAGGTATAGGTCGAGCCGGCCTTGAACCGAACCTTCACCGAGACCGTCGTGATCGTTACCGTGCTCGCGTCTGCTCCGGCCGTGAAAATCACCGAAGGACTCGTAACCGGATCGGTACCCGAATTATTCGTGATGGTCAAATTGTTAAAGGCCGACGAAGCGGCGGCCGTCATATTGCCCGACAACGTCTGCTGAGTCGTCCCGGCAAGGGTCACCGTGCTGGTTGTAGCCGTAAAAGTCCCGTTGTTCGTATAGTTTCCTTTGAGACTGAGTGTAAACGTCGAGCCATCCAGCGTGCTGCTCGCCGCGATTGTAAAGTTCCCGTTCACGGTCGTGGCGCCCCCCAGCGTGGCGGTAAAACCGGGATTGTTGATCGTCAAATGGTGATAGGTCGTGGCCTTTACGGTCTGTGGCCCGGCACCGTTATAGACGACGGTGTTGGGAGTATTGGTCGTAGCATCCAATGTCGTGATCGTAACGGTTCCGGTCAGATTAAGAGTCGCATTAGAGCCGTTGGCCAGCGTGCCGGCCCCCGCCAAAGCCGTGCTGACCGTCAGCGTGCCCGTGTTTGTCACTGTCCCGCTGACCGTCAGGTTGGGGATGCTAATAGGATTGGCACCGCCGATCGTCTTGACGGCGCCTGAGAAAGTATACGTTGCATTGGAGGCTGTGAATGTCCCATTGTTCTGAAGATTCCCGCCGAAGGAAACGGAAACAGCCGCGGTATCATTCCATGTGCCGCCGTTATTGATCGTAACGTTACCGGTGAATGTCGATGTACCGATGCCGGATGGGATCGCCAAGGTATTGCTCACGCTGGTTGCACCCGTCACGGTCGTCGTCGCTGCCCCGAAATTGATCGTTCCGGTCGTGACGGTCAGCGTTCCGCCAATCGTGGTGGTACCTGCGGCAAAGCTGACGCCGCCTGATGTGTTGTTAATGGTAACATTATTATAGGTCGTATAAGCCCCAATCGTTTGTGCCACCCCTCCGTTGAAGTTGATCGTGCCATTTCCGGTTGTCGTCAGTGTTCCTCCGCTTGTGAGATTACCCGCTACATTTACCGTCCCGGCCCCCGTAAAGGTCAATTGCGCCTGAGCCGCCGTGCCGCTGAAGACGATGGAATTAGTCAGCGTGATCGTACCGGTGCTGACGGTGACGATGGCGTTACGACCACCAGTACCGCTGCCGGGAATAGCGATCCGGCCGGCCGAAAGCGTGCCCGCGCCCACATTGACGGTGGAGTTCACGCCTGCGGACGGCGCGTTCATCGTGATCGACCCGCTGCCACCGCCCACCGTCAGGGTATTGGTGCCCGAAAGGGTAATCCCATTAGCGACCGCGGCACTGTTGATTGTAATCCCCGCCGCCGCCGCCGCCGCCGTCACCGTCATCGTGGTGCCCGAGGTAATGATGGCATCATTACTGGCGCCTGGACCGGAAACATTGCAAGGCGCGGTCCACTTTGTTCCATCATTCCAATTACCCGAGGCGATCGACGTGCAGGACCCCCCAAACGCCCAGTTCAGATTATTCCCACCATCGAGGCTCGTCGAATCCGCCACGATCGTATTTCCACCGCTCGCATCCGAATCCTGCGGATTCACATACAATACGGTCTGGGTACCCGTGACCACCAGCCCCCACTGGGTGCCGGGCGTCGAGGATCGGAACTGGATCAGATTGCCCAACGCACCCGCAAAATTGATATTCGTAAAGGTATAGGTCGAGCCGGCATTGAACTGAACCTTGACTGATCCCGTTGTGATTGTGGCCGTGGCGGCCGTGGCCGACGCCGAAAAAACCACTGAGGGATTGGTGGTCGTGTTCGTGATCGTTATATTGTTGAAGGCCGAGGTACCGGTCATCGTCCCCGACAGCGTCTGCTGAGTCGTCCCGCTCAAAAGCACGATGCCGCCGTTGTTTGCAAAGACAGCGGAACCTGAGTTGGTATAGTTTCCCTTAATCGTGAGGGTTCCGGCCGGCGCGGTTTTATTGCCGCTGCCGCCGAGCGTCAAGTTGCCGTAAACCGGAGTGCCCGATATCGTCTGGGTGGTCCCGGTGTAGTTCACGGTGCTGGTCGGATCGAGACTGATGTTGGCCGTTATAAAGGTGTTTGGAAATGTCGTCGTGGATGTCAAAAGCAGACTGGTCGAGGCCGCCATTGTGAAATTACCCGTGCCATTGCCCGTAATCTGAAAGTTTCCGTCGCTCAACGTGCCCGACGTGATTGTGAGATTGCCGTTCACGGTCGTAGCAGCGCCCAGCGTGGCCGTCCCGCTGGACTTGTTGATTGTCAAATGATAATAGGTGGTGCCTTTCACCGTCTGCGCACCCGTGCCGTTGTAGTTTACGGTGTTCGGATTCGCATTGGCCGTAAGCGAGCCCGTCGCCAGAAGGGCCCCGCTCACATTGAGTGTCGAGTTGACCGCATTCGTCCAGGCAGAGGTACCATCCGTCCCTGTGATATTTACAACCGTAATGACACTATTATTGGTGACGGTCGTTCCGGTCGACAGGGCCAGGGTACCGGAAACGGTCAGGCTGGCCGAGGCCGAAATGGTTTTATCGTTTGTGATCGTCTTGGTTCCGGTATGGGTAATGGTGCCGGTTCCATCAATCGTCGTACCGGATCCATTCAGCGTTATCGCCCCGGTCCCGGCCAAGGTTCCGTTGACGACCAGATTTCCCGAAACAGTGAGGGTTTGACTTGAGGTGCTGAACGTGCCCGACGTAATCGTGAGATTGCCGTTCACGATCGTGGCCCCGTTCAGAGTGGCGATCTGCCCCGTATTGTTAAAGGTCAAATGATAATAAGTGGCGGTTTTCACCGTCTGAGGTGCGGTCGTGCTGTTGTAGTTCACGGTGTTCGGATTTGCACTGGCCGTGAGCGTGCCTCCACCCGCCGTCGTCAGAAGGACACCGGCGACATTGAGGGTCGAATTGGCAGCGTTGACCCAGGTTGAACCGGCAACTGTGCCGGTAATACTCAAAGCAGCCGTAGATGTTATGGTTCCATTGTTCGTGACTGTGACTGCACCGCTGATCGTAAATATTCCTGCAAAGGTGAGATTGGCGGCACCATTGATCGTTTTGGCTCCGGTGTTCACGGTTACGGGATTGGCGACAGAGCCGGTGCCGTTAATCGTGGTACCCATACCGCTCAGCGTAACCGCACCGCTTCCGATCAACGATCCGTTCACAACAAGGTTTCCGGAAACACCGAGAGTAGATGTTGAAGCATCTAGTATTGCGCCACTATTAATGGTGAGATTGGTAATCGTCGAAGCGATTGAGAGCGTTACCGAGTTTCCGGATGTGGTCGCAATAACGGCATCGTCTGTCGAAAGAGGCGCCACACCGCCGACCCAAGTAGTCCCTGTAGACCAGTCTCCACCGGTGGTCGTGCTGGTTATGATGGCCGCTTGTGTCTCTTTGTCCGGGATAAAGAAAGTTGCGGTAAAAAACAACAGGCCGAGCACCAGGGCGATGTTTCGGAAGAACGCAATCGAAGGAATAGAAAAAAGATCGGGGCCGCCGGTGCAACGCCGGTCATTTGAGAAAAAGGGGAGGCTCCGATATCTGAAATTCGATATCTTTTGAGTTAAACCGCCGAAACAACCGCCGCTCTGTCTACCTTGCAGTCGCCACGGTCTCTTGGGAGAAACTGCTTTCACACCCATTTGTCCCCGCTGACGTTACCACATAGTGGTAGGCGGTGCCTGCCACCACGTTTTGATCCAGATACTTATAATCAAGCGTTGGAACTGTGTTCAAACGTACATACCCACCACCGATGCTCGTGCTGCGCCATACGTAATAGCCGGCCAGGTCGGTGCTCTTATTCGCTGTCCAGCGTAATTGGATATATGATTTTCTGCTTCTGCTCTCGAGCCCGGTGGGTGTGGCTGGAGCATTTTGAGAAATGCTGTTGAGGGTCAAGGTAAAGAGCCGTATTTCCGGACTGCCGCCCGTTCCATTACTTGCATAGCTGTAGCTGGAGGCCGCATTCAGATCGATGAGCTGACCGGTCGTTTGATCCTGAAAACTGACCATACCCAAATGGCAGGAGTCCGACGGAATCGTCGGCGGAGCCGTCCAGGCCACGGTCACCGGGGAGCTGCTCTGCTGAGAGACCACCTTGATCGTCCAACTTTTCGGAAGGCCGGCCGCCCGGATGTCCCGCCACAGCAACTGGAGATAGCCGGGATAGGTCGTCTCGCCTTCATGAGTAAAGGACGCCTGGACCGGGCCGGCCAGCAACGCCACCACGTCCGAGGCATTGTCATACAGATCGGTGCTGGTTGAAAGGCTCCCTGCCTCCAGCCGGTTCACCAACAGGCCTCCGTCCGCATTGGAATCCGGAACCGAAACACCAAAGTCCATCGTCCAATCCCCGGCCCGTGCCGATGGCGGGAAGACCACGCATGGAAGGAGGAGAAGCATGAAAGCCAGACCGGCTTTTTTAGCGAGCAGGGTCATGACAACCTCTACGTCATGAAACGATCACGAACCGTCCTTTTAAACTATAGCAAACGGATTGCTTTATGACGAATGAAAGACGATAAAACCGGATGAAATTTAGGAGTAACCATTTATTTATGTGGTCATCCCACAAGGTTGTATCATGGCCGTAACTTGCCGAATCCGAGATTCCATACATAGGGAGGACTACCGGATAAAATCGGTCTATCCTACTATCTTGAAACGACCTTGTCAATATAATGCGCCCAACGACAGGATTCCGTTTTCCGCCTATTGCGAGTCGGATGATCCGCGCGTATAATAGCATCATTTCGGTGCCATGATGATCAAGTTCAATCGCCGCATGTTTCTCCGATCCGCAGGCCTGGGCGCTCTGGCTTCAAGCCGGCCCGGACCGGCCGAGGCCGGGACGTTTTTCTGGAAGCGTCTTTTTTCCATCCCGCCACGCGATACCGTCTTAATCACGCCGAACGACAAGTTCTACATCGTGAGCTATGCCGGATTTCCAACGATCAATCTGGCCGAATGGTCTCTCTATATCGGAGGACTGGTCAAAAAACCTTTTCGTTTCACCTTCGCCGATTTCTACGGCCGCCCGTCCATCGAGATGGCCGCAACGCTGATCTGCATCGACACGCTGCCTGGCGCGGACAGCATCAGCAACGCCATCTGGCGCGGCATTCCGCTGAAATCACTTCTGGAAGAGGTCGGGCCCGATCCGGCCGCTTTCGACGTGGTCTTTCGGGCGGCCGACGGGTACAGCGACAGCATCCCGTTTCAGCGAGCCATGAACGGCGACGTACTGCTGGCCTACACGATGAACGGCGAGCCGCTGCCCCCGGCTCACGGCTACCCGATTCGGGCCGTCGTGCCCGGGCTGTACGGAATTAAAAACGTCAAATGGATCACCGAAATCGAGGTGGTGGATTACGACTATAAAGGATACTGGCAGCAGCGGGGATGGACGGACAAAGGCGAAATCCGGATCGTCTCCCGGATCGACAACCCCGGCCATTACCAGGAAATCAAAGGCCGCGAGCATACCGTTGTCGGGCTGGCCTTCGGAGGTTACTATGGGATCGGCCGGGTCGAGCTCAGCACCGATGGCGGCAAAACCTGGAACCCGACCGCTTTAGATCCGCCGCTTTCACCCTACACATGGGTGATCTGGAAATACCAATGGGCGATCTCATCACCGGGGGCCTACACGCTGATGGTTCGCGCCTGGGACAAGCGGGGGCAGATGCAACCCGCCAAGCTGGAACAGGCCTATCCGGCCGGCGCCAGTGGGTATCATACGATCGTCGCGTTGGTTTCGTAAAAAAAGGCGGCTTTTCCGAAATCCGGAAAAGCCGCCCATGTGGTACAAAACCCGTTACTTTTTCTTACCCCTCCGAGCCATCTTCGCCCTGGAGATATCGCCCTGCTTGTCGATGAAATAGAGATAGCCTTCTTCTCTCTTGACACCCGCCTTGGCGATCTTCTGGGGCTTGCCCGGATTATGCTTTCCCCCGCCCCGGGCCATCTTCGTCCGGGAAACATCGCCCTGCTTGTCAAGGTAGTAGAGCCATCCCTTTTCGCGCTTTACTCCCGCCTTGGCTACCTTTTGGGCCATCCTGTCCTCACCTCCTTCCAATCTTGAAAGGTTTCTTGCAATACTACTCCACGATATCCGTTTTGATATGTAGTTCCTTGAGTTGTTGTTCCGTGACATGCGACGGCGCGTCGCTGAGAAGGCAGATCGCCTTCTGTGTTTTTGGAAACGCGATGACGTCGCGGATCGATTCGGCTCCGGAAAGGATCATTGCCAGCCGATCCAGACCGAATGCGATCCCCCCGTGGGGCGGCGCCCCGTATTCAAACGCCTCCAGCAGGAAGCCGAATTTTTCCTGGGCCGATACGGGATCAATGCCGAGCAGCTTGAACATGCCGGACTGAATCTCGCGGCGATGAATCCGGATGCTTCCACCGCCGATCTCCGAACCGTTGAGAACAAGATCATAGGCCTTCGCGCGGACCCGTTTCGGGTCCGTTTCGAGCAGCGGCAGATCCTCGTCCAACGGCGAGGTAAACGGATGGTGCATGGCGACGTACCGCTGCTCGGTCTCGTCATATTCCAGGAGTGGAAAATCCGTGACCCAGACGAAACGGAACTGATCCGCCGGAATGAGTTGGAATCGTTCCGCCAACTGAACTCTCAACCCGCCCATCACCTCCCTCGCGACCTTGAGCTGATCTGCCACAAACAAAAGTAGATCGCCCGCCTTCGCCGAAAGGGCGACTGACAGTTTTCGGAGCAGCGGCTCGCCGAGAAATTTTACGATGGGCGACTCAAACCCCTCGGGGGATACCTTGACCCAGGCCAGTCCCTTCGCTCCAAGCGCCTTCGCCGCCTCGGTCAGTTCGTCCAGTTCCTTTCGGGACAGCGTCGCTTTTCCATCCAGCACCATCGCCTTGACGACGCCCTTCCGGTTCAGTGTTTCCTGAAAAACTTGAAACGATGAGTCGGCCGCCAGGGAAGAGACATCGTGGATTTCGAGTCCGAAACGAAGATCCGGCTTGTCGCTGCCGTATCGTTCCATCGCCTCCTGATAGGACAGTCTCGGAAAGGGGGTCGAAAGACGCAGCCCCTTCACCATCTGAAAAACCTCGGTCAGCATCGTCTCCATCAGGGACAGGATATCGTCCCGGTCCACGAAGGAAAGCTCAAAATCGATCTGGGTGAATTCCGGCTGGCGGTCCGAGCGAAGGTCTTCATCACGAAAGCACCGGGCGACCTGGTAATACCGCTCTATCCCGGCCACCATCAGGATCTGCTTGAACAACTGGGGCGATTGGGGCAGCGCGTAGAACTGACCGGGATTGACGCGACTGGGAACCAGATAGTCCCGCGCGCCCTCGGGTGTGCTCTTGGTGAGTTGCGGCGTTTCGACCTCGATAAAACCGTACCCGTCCAGAAAGTTCCGAACGACACGCAGGATTTGATGCCGCCGTCTTAAATTGGCCAGCATGCGCGGGCGGCGGAGATCGAGATACCGGTACTTCAGACGCAGGTTCTCCGAGACCAGCACGTTGTCCTCGATCGGAAAAGGCGGTGTCTTGGACGGATTAAGAATTTCAAGCTCGTCCGCAATCAGTTCAACCTGCCCCGTGCTCAAGTGGATATTAACGGTCCCTTCCGGACGGGCCTCCACTTTTCCGCCCACCGCGATCACGTCCTCGCTTCGAAGATCGTGGGCCTGCTTGTGAATGTCCGGAGACAGCGTCGGATTGAATACGACCTGCGTGATTCCTTCCCGATCCCGAAGATCAATGAAGATCAGTCCGCCGTGATCCCGGCGTGACTGGACCCATCCCATCAGCGTGGCCATCCGGCCGATATCCGTCTTCCTGAGCCTTCCGCAATCATCTGTCCGTTTCAATCCAACAACCTCGTTCATTTTAATCGGTGGGCCGACTTCCTTTATGTGCCGACGGCCCGGCTCATCTTCGGCGCGGGCCTCGCCCGTCTGGGAGCCGTGATATATTGTTTTAGTGATTTGATTTCCTGCGATGTCAGATAGCGGTACCGGCCGACCGGCAGCGCGCCCAGCTCCAGCTTCCCCACCCGGATCCGTTTCAATTTGGTCACCGGATGATCCATCGTTTCCAACATCCGACGGATCTGGCGGTTGCGTCCTTCATGGATCGTCATCTCCAGCCATGAGTTCTTTTCGGTCTTTTCGATTTTCCGCACCTGGCACGGCAGTGTCCGGCCGTCCGACAGCTCCACCCCTTTTGAAAGCGTCCGGATCTCCTCGTCCGTCAGAACCCCCCTGACCTTGATCTCGTACGTTTTTGGGACTTCAAAACTCGGATGGAGCATTTTCTGGACCAGCTCTCCGTCATTCGTCAGGAGCAGCAGGCCTTCGCTGTCGTAGTCGAGCCGGCCCACCGGATAGACGCGGATACGAACCCCCCGCAGCAACTCCTTCACCGTAACCCGGCCCATCGGATCCGACAGCGTCGTGACCACCTCGCGGGGTTTGTTCAGCATGAGATACGCCTTGGGCTGTTTCGGATTGATCAGCTTTCCGGAAACTTTGATATGATCCCGCTCCGAATCGGCCTTGCTGCCCAGTTCGTGCACAACGCGCCCGTTGACCGTCACAGCGCCGGCCGTCATGAGTTCCTCGGCCTTCCGGCGGGAGGCGACCCCGGCTCTCGAAATGATTTTTTGCAACCGTTCAAGCATCCCTACTCCCATTCAATCGTACTCGGCGGCTTGGATGAAATATCGTAGACCACGCGGTTGATGCCGCGGACCTCGTTGACGATCCGGCTCGAGATTCGCTCCAAGACCTCATGCGGCAGTTTGACCCAGTCGGCCGTCATGCCGTCCTGGCTGTGAACGGCGCGAACCGCCGCGACATGCTCGTACGTCCGCTCGTCGCCCATCACCCCGACGGTCTTGATCGGCAGCAGAACCGCAAAGGCCTGCCAGATCTGGCGATACAAACCGGCCTTCCGGATCTCGGCTTCCACAATTTCATCCGCCTCGCGCAGCAAATCCAGACGTTTTCGCGTCACCTCTCCGATGATCCGGACCGCAAGACCCGGCCCCGGAAAAGGATGCCGCCAGAGGATCTCCTCCGGCAGACCCATTTCCTCCCCCAGCCGCCGCACTTCGTCCTTGAACAGTTCCCGAAGCGGCTCCACCAACTTGAACCGCATCTTGGCCGGCAAACCGCCGACGTTATGATGGGTCTTGATCGTGGCGGAAGGGCCCTTAAATGAAACGCTCTCGATCACATCCGGATAGAGCGTTCCCTGGACCAGCAGTTCAGGGCGACCCAGATCTTTCGCTTCCTCCTCGAACACCTGGATGAACTGCCGGCCGATGATCCGGCGCTTCCGCTCCGGATCGGTGACCCCCTTTAGTTTCTTCAAGAAATGTTTGGAGGCGTCCACGTACCGGAGATTCAATTTAAATGTTTTTCGAAACGTCTCGGTCACCCGCTCGGCCTCTTTGTTCCGAAGCAGCCCATTGTCCACGAAAACGCAGGTGAGCTGGTCCCCGACGGCGCGATGGGTCAGGATCGCCGCGACGGCCGAATCCACGCCGCCGCTCAACGCGCAAAGCACGCCGGCATCCCCCACCCGGTCGCGGATCTGCCCGACCGCCCGATCCAGATAGGCCTTCATCGTCCAGGTCGGGGTGCAGCCGCAAATCCGGTAAAGAAAATTTTTCAGGATCTGAATCCCCTGCGGCGTATGGGCCACTTCGGGATGGAACTGAATGGCGTAGAGCCGCCGCTTTTCATTCCGTATCGCTGCAATCGGCGAGTTGGAGGTATGCGCGATGATATCAAAGCCCGGCGGCGCAAGATCGATGCGGTCGCCGTGGCTCATCCAGACCGCCGTCGTGGACCGCGTGCCCGGCGCCGCGGGTGCGCCGTCCACGTCTTTCAAGAGATCCATCGCGTCATCAATGACCAATTCGGCCCGTCCGTATTCCCGTCGCGCAGACTTGGAGACCTTCCCCTCAAGCCGGTGCGTGATCCATTGCATCCCGTAGCAGATGCCCAGAATGGGAATCCCCAGATTCAAAATCTCGGGCGGGCAGAACGGCGGTTTGTTGTCATAGACGCTGGCCGGGCTGCCGGACAGGATGATTCCCTTGGGTTTGAAGTCCCGGATGAACGCGAGCGGGGTATCGCAGGGGTGGATCTCGGAATAGACCAGACTCTCGCGGATCCGACGGGCGATCAGCTGCGTGTATTGAGAGCCGAAGTCCAATACGAGAATCTTCTCGGCATGGATTTTATCGGCGTTTCGATCAACGGCGCTCATGACTACCTTGAGTTGATCCCTTCAAAATCTGACTACTCGCGTTCGATGCGGTAATTGGGCGCCTCTTTCGTGATGATCACATCGTGGACATGGCTTTCACGAAGACCGGCCTGGGTCAGCTTGACGAAGCGGGCCTTTGTTTGAAGTTCCTTGATCGTACGGCATCCGCAATAGCCCATGCCGGCCTTGAGTCCGCCGACGAGCTGGTAGACCACGCCGGCGATGGAACCTTTGTACGGAACGCGGCCCTCGATCCCTTCGGGGACGAGCTTGGACTCCGTTTCATGTTCCTGAAAATAACGGTCCCGCCCGCCCTTGACCATCGCGCCGAGGGAACCCATGCCCCGATAAACCTTATAACTGCGCCCCTGAAACAAAATGGTCTCACAGGGACTTTCCTCCGTTCCGGCGAAGATGCTGCCGATCATGACGGAATCGGCGCCGGCGGCGATCGCTTTACTAATATCCCCGGAATATTTGATTCCGCCATCGGCGATGATCGGGACGCCGGACTTGGCCGCGGCCCCGGCGCAATTCGAAATGGCCGTGAGTTGGGGAACGCCGGCACCGGCGACAATCCTCGTCGTGCAGATGGATCCGGGACCGACGCCGACCTTGACGCCATCGGCACCGGCCTTGATCAAATCCCGGGTGGCCTCGGCCGTCGCCACATTGCCGCCCACCAATTCCAGCTCCGGATAGTCCTTCTTGATTTTCGAAACGGTTTCCAGGACACTGAGCGAATGGCCGTGCGCCGTGTCCACCACGATCAGGTCCACGCCGGCCTTCACCAGGAGATCCGCCCGCTCCATGGCGTCCTCGCCGACGCCAACCGCCGCGCCCACGCGCAAACGGCCGCCGGCATCCTTGCAGGCATTCGGGTACTTGATTTTTTTCTCGATATCCTTGATCGTGATCAGTCCCTTCAATTCATAAGCCTTATTAACGACGAGAAGTTTCTCGATGCGGTTTTTCTGGAGGATCGCCTTGGCCTCCTCCAGGCTGGTTCCCTCCGACACCGTGATGAGATTTTTGTGCGTCATCACCTCGGAGACTTTAATATTCATGCGTGTCTCGAAGCGGAGATCCCGGTTCGTGACGATTCCGACGAGTTTTGGACCGCGCGTCACCGGGATGCCCGAGATCCGGTATCGGGCCATCAAGCATCGGTGACGGTATCCATCGCGGCGCTGACGATCGGGATGTTAATATGAATTCGGCGGGTGAGGCGGGCTTGCGTATCGACAAGGCGGGGCAGAACGGACGACTTGGCCGGGATCAAAACGACATCATCAAACGTCAACCCCTCTTCGATTCTATTCTTCAGCGTCATGGATGCTCGTCTCTAAAAAAAACCGACCGATGCGACTCCTCGTCGAAAACGGTGGATCATAATTAGCATATTCCCACGACGGCGTCAAGACAAATTCAGTTCTACCAGCGGAAAACGAGCAACGGGAGCTCAATGGAAGACACCGCATGAGGACTGTCAGTGACGGGGGTGAAATCGGCGCGGGTCCGCTCCCCGGCTGAGAGGAATTGCGGGATGGGTTGCGGAACAGGTTGAACGGCATGCAGAGGGCGGGTTGCGGACGCCGTGGACGTCAGGAGGCCTGGATTTTCTTCCGAAGGCTTGCGTTCACTGACTTGCGAAGTGTAGGAAAAACCCCAGAACACGACACCGGCGCCGATCACGACCGCACCGCCCACCGAGAAGGAGACATAAACGTGCGTTTCGGCCCGACTCAGGCTCGGTCGCAGACAGATCACGAAGGCAACGGTCAGGATCAGAATTCCCCGTTTCATGGGTCCCACCTTACCCTTCCCGACCATGAATGTAAATCGTAACCGGCATGACTATTTTTATCGGGCAAGAATACGTGCCAACTCCACCATGCGAAGATCCAGCGGCTTTTTCATCTCGGCCGTTTCGGACAGAGACGTCATCGTGATTTCTCCTTTGAGCAATCCCGCCAGAACATCGAATTGACCGCGACGGATGGCATCAACGGCCGCAGCCCCCAGCCGCGTCGCGAGCAATCGGTCGTACGCGCCCGGCGCCCCACCCCGCTGTACATGTCCCAGCGTCGTCACCCGCAGCTCAAACCCGATCCGTTGATGATGGTCCTGGAAATGGGCCGCGATCTCGGCCGCTTTATACTTTGCTCCTTCGGCGACTACACCGATGGCATGCGATTTTCCCCGATCGTAGGCCGCGCGCAACTCGCTTGCGATCCATTCCGGATCGGATGACACTTCGGGGATAGCGATCACTTCGGCTCCTCCCGCGATGCCGGCCATCAGTGCGAGGTATCCGCAATGACGCCCCATCACTTCGACCAGGAAGGCCCGTTGATGTGAGGAGGCGGTCGTCTTGAGTCGATCGATCGCTTCCAGCGCGATATTGAGCGCGGTGTCCACGCCGATGGTGATTTCGCTGCCGTATAAATCATTATCGATGGTGGACGCCACGCCCACGACGGGGAAGCCCTGCTGAGAGAGGGCATGAGCTCCGGCTTGGGAGCCATTGCCGCCGATGACGATCAGTCCTTCCAACCCCTGGGTCTTCAGTGTGGACAGGGCCTTCTGCCGGCCGGGCTCCGTCATAAACTCCGGGCTTCGGGTGCTCCCAAGAATCGTGCCGCCTCGGCCGATGATCCCGCCTACATCCCGCGTTCCCAAACGGACAAGATCGCCCGTGATCAGACCGGCATAGCCGTGCCGAACGCCGAACACCTCCATTCCTTCTGCGATCGCCTTTCGCGTCACGGCCCGGATCGCGGCATTCATTCCGGGGGCATCGCCCCCGCTGGTCAAGACCCCGATTCTTTTCATTCTCTCTTTCCCTTCATCTCAGCATCTTATCGGGCGGATTCATGGAGGAAGTTTTTCACGCAGATCGCGGTCGATCCAGAACCGAACCGGACTTGGTTCTCATGGTTCTTTTTCGGGAAGACGTCTTGACCTTAACAACGGTTTCGGCTTTTGTCTCGACTTTGGTCTCGGCCAGGACCAACCGTTCGGCCTCAAACCAGTCCTCGGTGTCAAGGCCGTGGGCCCCACCCCGTTTCTCGTATAGTTCGTACGCCTTCCGCTCGATCCGTTCGCGAAGTGCCGGGTTCAAAGTAACCGCTTCAGAGAAGCCGGGATTGGACACGTCACCGGTCTTGTTTGATTTTTTCTTCATCGGGCTTCCTCCTCCTACTTTTGCATTTCATCTTGCAGGTATATAACCAGTGCATCCGCTTCGGCCTCCGAGGCCAGCCCGCCCGGCATGGGATTCATCATCTTCGGATACTTCTTTTCCTTCTCCGTCCGGCCCGCCACGATCACCTTCTTTATATCGGCCGGGGCTCCTTTCGTGATAAACGGATTGCCTTTCAGCGCCGGGCCCACCTGGGTTCCTTCCCCTTTCGGACCGTGACAGGCGCTGCATTTGGAACCAAAAAGCTGCGCCGCGTCCATTGCCTGTGAGATTCCTGGAGTGGCAAGAGCGATCGTGATGACGAGACTTCCAGTAATCTTCAACATGTTCCACCTCCTTCTTCTACCTAAGTTCATACCTGCAAACCGACCCGCTTGGTTACCTTGTAACCTATTGACCTTAATTTTTCAATACCTAATCCTTTCCAAACCATAAAAACCGACTGCCGGTCGGTTTTTTTAATTGCACAAATCGGCGGCTCCGCTTTAATTGACTTTCTCCCGGTCGTAACGGTACAATGGTCCGGAATTTAACCCTCGACTGAAACAACTCCATGAAGCATTCCGATTTCGTCCATCTCCATTGTCACACCCAGTACAGCCTGCTGGATGGGGCGAACCCGATCAGCGCGCTTCTGGACCAGGCCGTCTCATTCCGAATGCCGGCCCTGGCGATCACCGATCACGGGAATCTGTTCGGAGCGATCGAGTTCTACCAGAAGGCCCAGGCGGCCGGAATCAAGCCGATCATCGGCTGCGAGATGTACGTCGCCCCCAAAAGCCTTCGCGACAAGGAATCCGGCGGTCTTCACCATGAATACCATCACCTGATCCTGCTGGCGGCCGACCGCACGGGGTATAAGAACCTGATCAAGCTGGTCAGCACCGCCCACCTCGACGGCTTCTATTACAAACCGCGCATCGACAAAGAGCTGCTCCAGAAACATCATGAGGGGCTGATCGGCCTGTCGGCCTGCCTTCGTGGCGAGGTTCCGATGCTTCTGGCCAATGATGAACCGGAAAAGCGTTGGCCGCCGCCGGAGAATACGAAGAGATCCTGGGAAAAGGGAACTTCTACCTGGAAGTACAGCACAACGGGCTTGAACAGCAACAAAAGGTCAACAAAGAGCTGATCAAACTCCACCGGAAAACCGGGATGGCGCTGGTCGCCACCAATGACGCCCACTATTTAACCCGCGCTCATTCGAAGGCCCATGACATCCTACTCTGCCTTCAGACGGGAAAGACGGTGAACGAGACGGACCGGATGCGGTTCGGATCGGATGAGAACTACCTCAAATCGGCTGAGGAAATGCTTGCAAATTTTTCGGAGCTGCACGAAGCGGCCCTCAACACAAAACGGATCGCGGAACGCTGCAACCTTGATCTCACCTTCGATCAATTTCATCTCCCACATTACAAAGTCCCCGAGGGCTTCACACGGGAACGATATCTTGAAAAACTATCCCGCGAGGGATTGGCGGCGCGTCTTAAAAACAAGCCGCCCGACGCCCTACCCGACGACGTTTATGGACGACGCCTCGCGACCGAGCTGGCCGTGCTCAACAGTATGGGATACGCCGGTTATTTCCTAATCGTCTGGGATATCATCAATTACGCCCGCTCGCATGGAATTCCGGTCGGACCGGGGCGCGGCTCCGCGGCCGGAAGCCTCGTCGCCTACGCACTGCGGATAACGGATATCGATCCGATGCGGTATGATCTTCTGTTCGAACGTTTTTTAAACCCCGAACGCGTCTCCCTCCCGGACATCGATATGGACTTCTGCATGGACCGCCGGGAGGAGGTGATCCATTACGTCACCGAAAAGTTCGGCCAGGACCATGTCTGCCAGATCATCACCTTCGGAACCATGGCCGCCAAGGCCGTCATCCGGGACGTCGGGCGCGTGATGGAACAGCCCTACGCCGAGGTGGACAAGGTGGCGAAGCTTGTTCCGAACACGATCGGGATTACGCTGGATGAAGCGGTCAAGGCCGAACCGCGCCTTCAGGAACTCTTGAAGACCGATCCCAAGATTCAAGAATTGCTGACGCTGGCCCGCTCATTGGAAGGTTTAGCGCGGCATGCTTCCACTCATGCCGCCGGCGTCGTGATCTCGGAAGAACCGCTGACGGATCACGTGCCGTTGTACCGGGGGGCCAAGGGCGAGATCGTGACGCAATACGCCAAGGACGATCTGGAGAAGATCGGGCTGGTCAAATTCGACCTCCTCGGCCTCCGGACGCTCACGGTCATTGACCAGGCCGTAAAACTGATCAATAAAAAACGGTCTGCTGAAGAAGCGATCCGGCCCATTGAATTCCCGTTGGACGATCTCAAAACATATCAGAAGCTCTCCTCCGGCGAGACGGTCGGCATCTTCCAGCTGGAAAGCCGGGGAATGCGCGACCTGCTCGTCAAACTCAAACCGGAGGTGTTCGAAGATCTGATCGCCATCCTGGCGTTGTACCGTCCCGGCCCAATCGGGAGCGGGATGGTGGACGACTTTATCAAACGGAAACGCGGCCTCATTCCGATCAAATACGAACTGCCCCAGCTCAAAGAAATTCTTCAAGAGACCTACGGCGTGATTGTCTATCAGGAGCAGGTGATGAAGATCGCCAATGTTCTGGCCGGCTTCAGCCTGGGACAGGCCGATCTTCTCCGCCGGGCGATGGGAAAGAAAAAGCCGGAGGAGATGGAGAAACAGAAGGAGCGATTCATCGATGGCGCGCGGGGCAACGGCATTCCCGAGAAGAAGGCCGAAAAGCTGTTCGATCTCATGGCCTATTTCGCCGGCTACGGATTCAACAAATCCCACAGCGCGGCCTACGCCCTGATCTCTTACCAGACCGCTTATCTCAAGACGCATTATCCGGTCGAGTTCATGGCGGCGCTGCTCTCGAGCGAGATGGGGAATTCTGACAAAGTGGTCCGTTACATCACCGAATGCCGCGCGATGAACATTAAAATCCTTCCGCCCGACGTGAATGAAAGCCGGCGGGATTTTACGGTGGTCGAGGACGGCATCCGGTTCGGCCTCGCCGCCATCAAGAACGTGGGCGACAATGCAATCGATTCGATCCGCGAGGCCCGCGAAGAGGGCGGACCGTTCATCTCCATTTTTGATTTCTGCCGTCGGATCGATTCCCGCCGGGTCAACCGCCGCGCGATTGAGGGATTCATCAAAAGCGGCGCCCTGGACTCGACGAAGGCCCGGCGGTCCCAGATGACGGCCGTCATGGAAAAGGCGGTCGAGGAAGGGAACGTCGCGCAACGGGACCGGCTGCAGGGACAGGAAGCTCTGTTCGGACTTGAATCCGCCGATTCAAAAGCCGTTGCGGACCCGCTCCCTCCCCTCGAGGAATGGGACGAAACACAGATGCTGCGGCTGGAGAAGGAAAGCGTCGGTTTCTATATCACCGGCCATCCCCTTGTCCGTTACGCCGAAGAGCTGCGCAATGTTTCCACGGCCAACGCCGAAACCCTGGTCGACGTTCCCGAGGACCGGCAGGTCAAGCTCTGCGGCATCATCGTTCAGCAGAAGATCATCACCACGAAGCGCGGCGACAAGATGGCCAACCTGACCCTTGAGGATCTGCACGGCCTGTTCGAGGTCCTGGTCTTCCCGGACCTGTACAAAAAAACGTCGGCGATCCTGGGACCGGACATACCGCTCTTCGTCACGGGGTTTGTGGACAAAGGCGACAAAGGAACCAAGGTCAAGGCCGTCGGGATCGAATTACTGGCCAACGTGCGGGAACAGGTCACGCGCCGCGTGGACATCTGCCTGAATTCCACCGGCCTGACGTCGCAGGACTTTCAACGTTTAAAGGAAATCTTGCTCCGTCACCGCGGCCCCTGTCCGGTCTTTCTCCGGCTCGGCATGCCCAATCAGACCGAGTCCACGATCGCGGTGGACGAGCAGGTTCGGATCAAGCCGTCCGATCTTTTTGTCTCGGACGTCGAACGCGAGTTCGGGAAGGGTACGGTCGTCTTCCGATGAGAGACTATATCGAGTTCGAAAAACCTCTCATCGAATTTGAAGAGAAGATTGAAAAATTAAAACCGTTCGCGAAGACCGACCCGCTGATCCGGCGGGAAATCGAAGCACTCGAGAGAAAGGCCCGTGAGGTCCAGACCGAAATTTACTTAAAACTCACGCCCTGGCAGCGGACCCAGCTGGCCCGACACCAGAATCGGCCCAACACACAGGATTATATCGCCTTCATGATTCATGACTTCGTCGAGCTCCGCGGCGATCGTCTCTACGCCGATGACCATGCCATTCTCGGCGGCATCGGGATCTTCCGCAGCCGGCCGGTCGTGATCATCGGTCATCAGAAGGGCAAGAGCGTAAAGGAACGTGTCGACCGCAATTTCGGCATGCCCCATCCGGAAGGATACCGGAAGGCGCTCCGTCTAATGAAGTTGGCCGAGAAATTCATGCGGCCGGTGATCACCCTGATCGACACACCGGGGGCCTACCCCGGAATCGGGGCCGAGGAGCGCGGACAATCCGAAGCGATCGCACGGAACCTGATCGAGATGTCGCGGCTGACGGTGCCGGTGGTCGCAGTGGTGATCGGGGAAGGCGGGAGCGGCGGGGCACTGGCGCTGGGTGTCGGAGACCGCATCCTGATGATGGAACATTCGATCTACTCGGTCATTTCCCCGGAAGGCTGCGCCGCAATTCTTTGGAACAACAACGCCAAAGCGCCGGAAGCGGCCGAGGCCTTGAAGATGACGGCCAAAGATCTACTCGCGCTGGGCGTTATTGATGAGATCGTTCCGGAACCGGCGGGCGGCGCCCACAGAGATCCGCCGCAGGCGGCCGAGATCCTTGAAAAGGCGATCGACAACCAATTGATCAAGCTGGACGGTCTGAAGACGGACGATTTACTCGAGCAACGGTATCAGAAATTCAGAAAGATGGGCATCTTCGGCGAAGAGGTGATACCGTAAATAGATTCAAACGATCACCCCGGGTTTGGATTTTGTCCAGCCCGCGCGACGACGGCCTCAAACAGGAAATGATAGATCTCGGCATGCCGCTTTGCTTCCCAGAGATCCTCTCCCCAGATATAGGCCCCGTGATTCCGAACGAGTATACAAAATGATTCCGCGTAGGCAGAGTTTTCGAGCATAAGACGGATCTGATCCAGCAACTCCCGTTCCCTCGGCGTGTTCTGGATCACCGGCACGGCATGTTTCGCCTGGTTCGAGACCCCGCGCACCCCTTTCAACATCTCCAGACCTTCAATGATGAGATCATCATGCTTCCCCGCTAGATCCGCGGCTAAAACGGATGAGAGCGCGTGGCTGTGCATGACCGAACCGGCTCCCCTCCTATTCATGATCGTGCAGAAGATCGGGTTGCATTCGGAAACGGTCAGTGCTCGATTCTTGGGCGGACGGACAATCGCGCCGCTTGAGCGGTCCACGATAAACAGGTCGGACGGCTTCACCTCTTCCTTATGGACGCCGGTCGGCGCCATCAGAACCGTTTTCGAATCCTTCGCGGCGCAGATGCCCCCTCCGGTTCCGGAGACCCAGTCCTTGTCATAAAACAGACGGAGCAGTCGGCAGAGCAGTTCGGCCTGACCTTTTATGGATGCGGAGCGTTTTGACATGGATGTCTTTAGTGACGGAGAGACAAACTAGTTTGTTAACTCGCTTGCCGGTTCATGAATCGGCTCATGTTCCGGCAGTGTTTCGGCCATCTCTCTGAATTCCTTTAATGCCGGGAGTTCGGAGAGATCCTTCAATCCGAAATAATGGAGGAATTCACGCGTGGTGCCATAAAGCATCGGACGGCCGAGACCTTCTCTCCGTCCGACGATTTTTAAAATTCGGCGCTCCAGCAACGTCTTCAGCACGCCGGCCGAGTCCACGCCACGAATCGCCTCGACTTCCCCCCGCGTCACGGGCTGCTTGTAGGCCACGATCGCCAGCGTCTCGAGTCCGGAACGGGACAGTCGGGTTGCGCTCTTGATCTTCTCAAGAGCCTTGATCCATGGCGCGCATTCAGACCGGGTGGCGATCTGATAGCCGCCGGCCACCTCCACGATCTGAAGCCCGCGTCCGGCGGCATCGTAGTTCTGTCTCAACCGGTCCAGGGCCTCGCGGATCTTGTCCGTATCGGTCCCTTCCAACACCTCGGTCAGCCTCTCCAGGGACATCGGCTCGCCCGAGACGAACAGGAGGGCCTCTATGACGGCTGTAAGTTCGTGTTCTTCCATACGCGTATCGTCCCGAAAAGTTCGGCTTGAAGAATGCGCACCCGTTTCAGACGGATCAGCTCCAGCAAAGCTAAAAAGGTCACGATCATAGCCAGACGAGTCGTATCATCGTCAAACAGAGAGGTGAAGGTAATGCTTTCCTCCCGTTCCAGGCGGTCGAGAACCAGGCTCATCCGGTCCTGAACCGACAGTTCGTCCACCACGATCTCAAGGCCCTTTTTCTCCGGCGCGCGCTCCATCACGCCGCGCAGGGCCTCCAGAAGATCAAACAGACTCAGATCCACGAGGTTGATCTCGTCCGTGGGACCATCGGTGGCATGAGGCGCCGGCCGATAGAAGACCTCGCGCCATTCCTGCTCGCGCAACTCGAATCCCTGGGCCGCATCCTTGAAGCGCTGGTACTCCAGCAGCCTCGTCACCAGATCGGCGCGCGGGTCATCCTCCTCATCCTCCTCGTCCGTCTCGGACGGGGGCAGAAGCGTTTTGGACTTGATATGGATCAGGGTCGCAGCCATCACCAAAAATTCGCCCGCGACGGCCAGGTTCAATGATGTCATCAGGCTCAAGTACTCCAGATACTGGCCGGTGATTAGCGCAATCGGAATATCGTAGATGTTGATCTCGTTTTTTTTGATGAGGTGAAGAAGAAGGTCGAGCGGGCCTTCAAAGGCCGGAAGCTTTACGGCGTAGGATATTTGGGAATCGTCCATGCTCACAGGGTCAATCTTAATCCCGCCTCAAAATCAATGTCAAGGGGCCGCGTTCTTCAAACCGCCGTGGCTCTGACGCCGATGTCCTTTCAAGTCCCGACGGGATTTGGCTCCCAGGATCTCGTTCGCATCCCGCTTCATTTTCTGAAGCTCGGCCATCAGTTCGAGAAGTGTTTTCTCGGCCGCCGGGTCTTGCGGCCTTGCGTCGTAGGCCTTATTCAACCAGTAGATCGCATTTTCCAGTTTCTGATTGATCACGGCCTGGATCTGCTCCTTCGTCAATGCCATACCAGTCCCGTGAACGTCCTGAGTCATCCGACCTCCACAACCACAAGATATAGTAGCCACTCTTCTGGAAGCTACTATAGCAGAACCTTTTTCCTTGTCAAGGAGAAATTCAAGATATGGTGGGGAAAATTTAATGACCAACGAGATATGGTGGGTTATGAAGAGAGATGCGGGTTTGAAAGGCTTTTTATCGGTTCATGATCTTCCGCCGGATGATTTCGCACCGTTAGGGCGGTAGGCGATCACCTGAACTTTCTCCAGCGTGATCAGTCCTTCCTTCATCAAACCATCCAGATCCGGCAGGAAGGCCTCGATCCGATCCGGTTTATCAACGATCTCGATCACGATCGGCAGGTCTTCCGAAAGCCGCAGGATTTTGGCGGTGTGGATCCGGCTATGGGCGCCAAATCCAAGCGTTCCCCGAAGCACGGTCGCGCCCGCCATCCCCCGGCGTCGAGCGGCCTCAACGATAAGTTCGTAGAGAGGCCGTCCCTCGTGCTTGTCGCTCTCCCCGATGAAAACCCGGATGAGTTCTGCTTCTGATGGCAATTTCATGTCCATCTCCTTTACAACAGACGTCCGGCCATCAATCCCAGGAACAGACCGACAATGCCGAGCACGTTTTGTGCGGCAATATTAGTGGCGGCAGACGCCCATTGCGCATCACGGAGCAATTGGGCCGTCTCAAAGGCAAAACTCGAAAACGTTGTAAACGCACCCATGAATCCGATAAGAATCACGGTTCGAACTTCTCCGCGGATCAACAGGCGATCCTCGGCCAGGGACCAGACCAATCCAAAAAGGAAGCAGCCCAAAATATTCACGGCCAGCGTGCCGCAGGGAAACGAAGCTCCACAAGCCCGCTGAACGACGCCGGAAAGGCCGTATCGTGCAAAGGTACCCAACGCCCCGGCCAGTCCGATCCAGATCAGTTTTTCCAACGTTGCCTCGCTTTTGTAAACTTATGCGCCCGTGGATTTATTACCGTTTTTATTGGACTCAACGACATAGGCCAAGCGTGAATAGAGCGCCACCAGGAATGGCACGAGATAATTCAGCGAGATTCCGATCCAATTCCAGACCGTAAAACTTCTATTAATGAGACATAAAATCGTGCCGACCACAAGCGACGTCTTAATCGGCTTTGCCAGATGATGAATGTTCGCCTTGGCCCGTTTCAACATAGCATTAACTATCAATCATGATCAAGCGCCGGCAAACCGTCGATGCTTTGTGCATTCTTGGCTTTTCGATATTCCTTCAGCCCGGCGGTTCCTTTGGTCTCGGCCCACTGCTCAAGGGAGTCGCGTTCTCCCCGATAGTCAAGAAACGGAACGGCATAGCCGCACGAGTCCGAAACGCGGCCGACCTTTACCCGGATCACAGCCCGCGTTCCAGAATTTTTCGGGAATTGCGCGACCAGCGATCTGAAATCGGGGTGGGACGGTGTGATCACCTCGCCCCGACCATGCAGCCGGACGATCATCGTCGGTCCTTCAAACGCGCAGAGCATGATCACGATCCGGCCGTTTTCCCGCACGTGCGCGATCGTCTCGGCGCCGCTTCCGGTCAGATCCAGATAGGCCACGGTCTGCGGATCAAGCACGCGGATTGAATCGCCGCCCTTCGGCGAACAGTTGATATGTCCGTTTTCTGCTAACGGCGCCGTCGCCACAAAAAATACTCGTTGCTGCTTGATCCAGGCGGCGAGCTTGTCGTCTATCTGTTCGTGGGTCTTAGCCATACGGGCCCTCTCTTCATCCATCCCGCCGCCCACACACTCCCCAGCGCCATCACGATCATGTCGAGATAAACATAAAACATGACCGATCCCATGGGCGGATTGGTCGTAGACATGATCTCAAACGGTCTCGGCGCCCAGGACCAGCAGCCGAAGGCGGTGCCGACGAACTCGACGAAGAGCACGAAGATCGGCATGAACATATAGATCACCCGCTGCCTCATCGCAAAGACCCCGAGGAAATAGAGCAGGCCGAGAAGAACGGTGAAACTGTCTCCGAAGACCCAAAACACGCCGAGAAAAAGCGCCGCATAAAAAATCAGGAATCGGCGGATGAGGGCGGATGCGTGATCATGGACTTCGGCCCGCCAGAGAAGTTGAAAGCCGGAACCGATGACGATCGCATGGCCGAACGGAACATAGATGGGAACATAGGCGAACTTGTAGGTATAGAGCTCGATCCCCATGCTTAGAATGACCTCGCCAACGGCCGAGACCGGAATCGTCAAAAGCATGATTTTTTTAAGACGCTCATCCGGCATCGTACGGTATATCACATATAAATAGAGCGGAACAAGGATGTCGTCCAAAATCTGGCCGTTCAGTCCGTGGGCCAGGACCCATTTCGAGTCGAGGAACAGCATCGCCACCGTGACCGGGATGAAGGCGTAAAAAGACCAATGGAAGGGTTTGGCTTCGATCATTTTTTCTTGAGCCTTGGTTTTGAGATCACCTGAAGCGCGGTCCGAATGGTTCGGCCTCAAACAGCATTCCTTGAGCCGCAAGGGCCTTCTTCGTCTCGTCAGAATCCCGTTCATTTCCATAAGCCATCAACAAATGGCCGCAGCCGTCGCAGGTCGCGACGTCCCGGTGTTTCTTGATATACCGTTTCATGGACTGAAGACAGCAGGGGTTCATCGGAATGATGTCATCGCTGTTTTGTTTTTCCGGATGGAACCGCCTCTTTCACCCAGAGTCTTTTTTTAATGATGTACGCGCCGACGAAGACGAACATCAGCACGCTCACGACATGCGGCGCGCGCAAAGGACCGAGATAGAGATCGTCGGCGCGGAAGAAACTCACGATGAACCGGATCACCGAATAGCTTATCAGATAGAGACAAAAAATAAAGCCGTCGCCCCAGGACCGCTTACGGATCGACCAGAGAAAGAAAAAAGCCAGGAGGTTCAATCCCAGCTCATACAACATCACCGGATGCAGCGGAATCGCGCCGAACTCCCGTCCGGCGATGCTGGTCGGCGGAAAAACGATGCCCCACGGCATGGTCGTCGGCGTTCCGTGCGCGTCCCCGTTCATGAAGTTCCCGAATCGGCCGAAGGCCTGGCCCAGTATCACCATCGGCGCGGCAGCATCGGCCAACGGCCAGAACGAAACGTGATGGCGGCGGACGAACCAGATCCCAATCAAAACACCGCCGACCAATCCGCCATGGATTGCAAGCCCGCCATGCCAGATCGCCGGAATCTCGGAGAGATTGTTGCCGTAATACGGCCAATTGAACAGCACGTAATAGATCCGTCCGCCGATGATCCCGCCCAGCAGGCAGTACATGATCAGGTTCCAGCTGTCATCGCTGGAGATCGGAATGCCTTTCCGGCGCACTTCCTTCGCCAGCAGCCAGCCGCCGACCATCGCGGCGATGAAATACATCAGGCCGTAAAAACGGATCGTAATGGGACCGAATTCGATTAGATTGGGATGCATTTTAAATCTTCATCGCCTCCTTCGCTTCGGCCAAGGTGGTACGAGCCACCTTCCCGGCCATCTCGGAGCCTTCGGCCACGACCGCCTCAACCTTCTTAGGATGCTTGACCCACTCCGCGCGCGTCTCCCAGATCGGCTCCAGCCGCCCGACCATCCGGTCGGCCACGAGCTTTTTACAATCAATGCAGCCGATCGCGGCCGTGCGGCATTCCGTATTCACCCGGTCAATCACGCCGATCTCGGAAAAGATCTTGTGATAGGAAAAGACGGGGCAGATGTCCGGATTGCCGCGGTCCGTCCGCCGGACCCGGGCCGGGTCGGTCACCATCGTCCGGAGTTTTTCACGAACGTCCTTCTCGGAATCGGAAAGATAGATCGCGTTGTTGTAGCTCTTGCTCATTTTTTTCCCATCGGTGCCCAGGAGTTTCGGCACCTCGGTGAGCAGGGGCTGGGGTTCGGGAAAGACCGCCGTGTAGAGATTGTTGAACCGCCGGGCCAGCTCGCGCGTCAGTTCCAGATGCGGAAGCTGGTCCACGCCCACCGGAACGACCTCGGCCTTGTAGATCAGAATATCGGCCGATTGCAGAACGGGATAGCCCAGGAAACCGTACGTCGTCAGGTCGCGTTCCCGGAGTTCTTCCATCTTCTCCTTATAGGTCGGATTTCGTTCCAGCCAGGGCACCGGCGTGATCATGGAAAGAAGCAGGTGCAGCACGGCATGCTCGGGCACGCGGGACTGGATGAACAGCGTGCATTTCTCCGGATCGACCCCGGCCGATAGCCAGTCAAGCAGCATCTCATGGATGTACTCCCGGATGCGGCTCGTATCGGCGTAATTCGTCGAGAGGGCATGCCAGTCGGCCACAAAAAAATAGGCGTCGTACTCCTGCTGATATTTAATCCAGTTGTCCAGCGCCCCGAGGAGATTTCCCAGATGCATCCGGCCGCTGGGCTGCATCCCGCTCAGCATGCGCCGTTTCCGTTGCTTCACTCTCGACCCCCTCTCCGGCTCATTTTAAAAAAAGAACGGGCTGACGCCCACGATCCACATCATGATGTTCATGACCAGAGGCGAAACGATCTGGGACCAGAACCCGAACGGATCGAGAAAAACCAGCGCGATGACAATAAAGAATCCGAACGGCTCGATGCTCGCCCAGGCCGCCGACTGGCGGTCCGGCAGAAGTCCCACCATCACCCTCCCGCCGTCCAGCGGTGGAATCGGGATCATATTAAAAACGGCCAGGACCACGTTCCATTTCACCGCTTCAAAAAGCATCAACAGAATTGGAACCAAGAGGATCGCGGCCGGATCGCTCCAGTTGGGCGATCCACCCCCCGGACGAAGATGCAGGATGAGACTCGGGTTGATCGCCAGGATCATACGAAACAGGAGCCCGCAGACGATCGCCTGGATCAAATTGGTGGCCGGGCCCGCGCCCGCCACCCAGATCATGTCCTCCTTGGGCCGGCGAAGGTTCATAAAATTCACAGGGACGGGCTTCGCGTAGCCGAAGACAAAACCGCCTTTCGTCGCGATCAAAAGAAAAATGGGGATGAGGATCGTCCCGATCGGATCGATATGCGACAACGGATTGAGCGTCAACCGGCCCATCATTCGGGCGGTGGGATCGCCCCGCTTGTTCGCCACCCAGCCATGCGCCACCTCGTGAAGGATGACCGCGAGAAGGATTGGGAGGGCCGAGATCGAGATTTGTTGGATGATATGGTTGACGTTCATCGTGATTGGCACATCAGTTAATCTGAACGAACTTTCCGTCTTTGACCTGAATGATGTACAGCCGCTTTGACAGCTCTCCCTCCGGCGTGGAGCTGATCGACCCGGTGACTCCCGAGAAATTCTGAATCCGGCCCACGAAATCCCTTACCGCCTCGCCGGTCACGGCGCCCTGCTGCAACGCCTTCAAGATCATTCCGGCGGCGTCATACGCCTGGGCCGCCAGCAGCGTCGGCTCCTCGTCGTAGCGGTTGCGATAGCGTTCCACGAAGAACCGCACCGACGGGTCCGTGCTGCCGGGGAAAAACCCGTCCACAAAAATCCCGCCGTCAATATATTTCCCCCCGATCCGGAAAAGATCCTGCGAATTCCAACCGTTCGTCCCGAGAAGCGTCACTCCCTCGATTGAGTAAAAGGCCAGTTGAGCCGCGATCAGACCGGCCTGATCGTAATCGCTGGGTAGAAAAACGGCGTCAAACCCGGGCTTGTACTCCCGAATGTCGCCCTTTTGCCGGGTCGGCGGACCCAGAAAACCGTACTTGGTAAGATCGACCTCTTTTAAATATTTGATTTGCGGTCCGAAATCGGTCGCCAACGGATCGTACGACGACCGCGCGATGATCTCGCCGCCCAGTTTCACGGCCTCTTCCGAGAAAGCCCGCATCATCTCCAACCCGTATCCGTCATCGGAATAGAGAATGCAGAAGCGTTTCAGGTTGAGCACGTTGACGGCGTAGGCCGCGACCTCCCGGGCCTGTTGCCGGTTCGTGATGGAGTTCCTCAAAACGTATTTCCACGGTCTGGGCCATTCCTCCGATGCCGTCGGTGTCAACAGCGGAATCCGGTAGGCGTCCGCCCTGGGCGCCGCGGCCGCCACCTGCCGGCTCAGCATCGGGCCGATGATCGCGCTCACGCGGTACTCCCGGGCCAGTTCCTCCAGGCCGACTTGCAGCGCGATCGCCTCCCCCTCCGTATCCTTGACGACGACCCCGACAAACTTTTCCGGAACCGCGTCGGACATGGAATCCACCGCAAGCCGGATGCCGTTGAGCACCTGCTGACCGAACGGTTTCAGCCGTCCCGACAGCGGGAGCAACGCCCCGATCAGAGCCCGGCGGCTCAAATAAAGCTGTTTGATCGCGACGATCTTGCCCCGCACCTTGGAAGCGGCCCGGTGCTTGGGATAGATTGAGAGGAAACGGCGCCATTCGCGATCGGCCTCATAATATTCCCTGGCCGATTCATATAGATCGGCCAGCTTCAAGAGAGCCGAATCGCCCGGATACCCTTTCGGGAACTGGCGGATCAACTCTTCGAGATCCGGCCGCGAGCTCTGGTCCAGCAGTTCCTGCACACGGTCTTCGATCACCCGTTTTTCCTCCTCGCGGCTCCATTCTTTTTTTAACAATTCCGTAACGGCCTGCACACGATCCTTTTTCTTCAAAAGGACCTCGACGATGCGGTCGGTCAGGACCTGCCGCGCGGCCGGATCCGGACTCTGATTCCGTTCGAGTTGCAAAATCGGGAGGGCGTTGTCATATTGTCCGAGATCGACAAACGACTCGGCCATTTCATTCCGGGACCGTTCGGCCAGTGGCGAATTGGGGAATTCATTTAATATTTTTTGGTATTGGACGACGGCGTCGGTCTCATTTTTCTGCTGACGGCTGATTTGGGCCAGACCGAAATAGACCTGATCCCGCAGCGGCGATTGCGGATAGGTTGTGAGCAGGAGTTGATAGGTCAGCTGCGCCTGCTCCAGATCACCCGCGCCGGCGGCCGCGACCGCCTTGTCCAGCAACTGCTGAGCGTCCGCCTCCGGCGTCACCGGCGGCTCGACGGCGGGCGGCTCCTGCGCGCTGACTGACGCATAAAGGACGAATCCCAGAATCAGGGCGGTCGAAATAATTCCGGCCGTTCTCCTCGCGTACAACCTCTTCGATAAAATCGTCGTTTTCACAGCAAATCACTATAAGATAAGCCGGACCTCTTGTCAACCGAACGACAGCGGATGAACCGCTTGTGTTCATGAAACGATTGCCGTAGAATAGCCGTCGATACCCAGCGAGCAAAGCGAGCGAGAAGGGGAGGCTCCTCTGGCTTAGCCAGCGGAGGGGGCGACGCAAGCCCCTATAATTGGCAAACGACATGCAGACGCACATCCAACAGTTTCTTCAATATCTCATCGTCGAGAAAGGGCTTTCGCACAACACGGTCACGGCCTACGGCGCCGACCTGAAACAGTTTTCTGATTTTCTAAAGGACCGAGGACGGCATTCGCTTGAAGATATCGTCCGTCAGGATCTTCTGGACTTTTTGGCCGCGCGAAAAAAAACCGGCCTCTCGTCCCGATCGCTCGCCCGCCAGATCGCGACCCTCCGCAATTTCTACCGCTTTTTAAACCGCGAAAAAATTCTGGCAACGGACCCCACGCAAAATATCGAATCGCCGCGGGACTGGAAACGTTTGCCGAAGACACTGGCTTTTCAAGAAGTCGAGCGCCTTCTCAACCTGCCGAAAGGCAACACCCCTTCGGCCGTCCGCGATGACGCTCTGATCGAACTGATGTACGCCACCGGCCTGCGCGTGTCGGAACTCACCGCGCTTCCGCTGCAGGCCGTCAATACCGTGGCCGGATACGTCCTCGCGACCGGCAAGGGGCGCAAGCAGCGGATCGTCCCGATGGGCGATGTAGCCCTTCAAAAAATCAAGATCTATCTGGAAACAGCCCGGGTAAAGCTGACCAAGGGCAAGGGGTCCGATCGGATCTTTGTGAACCGCTCCGGTCGCGGTCTCACGCGACAGGGCTGCTGGAAGTTGCTGAAGAAATATGCCCGGCGGGCCGGAATGAGGCGGGCCGTCTCGCCCCACATGCTGCGACATTCATTTGCAACACATCTACTGGAACGCGGCGCCGATCTTCGTTCCGTCCAGGCCATGCTGGGTCATGCCGACCTGTCCACCACGCAGATCTACACCCAGGTGACGCGTCGTCGCTTAAAAGAAATTCATCAGCGGCTTCATCCGAGGGGGTAATCATCGAATCGTCACGGTAAAGACGGACCGGAAATGCAGGGGCGCACCATGCTGCGCCCGGATGGGAAAAAGCGGCGCGTTACGCAGATTCAATGGGGGCGGGGTTCGAGGGCTTTTTTAACACGGAACAGAATATCCTCCGCCGGCGTGTCCTTTTGGATATAACCTTCCGCGCCCAACTCCTGGAGCTTATGGACGTCCGCCAGGTCTTTGTGCACTCCGGTGATGCAGAGAATCGGCAGAGGCTTGATTGCGCCCCCGGCCTTGACGATTCTCAACACGTCAAAGCCGCTCAACTGCGGCATCTCTAAATCCGTGATGAGGAGGTCGAATCCGCCGGCCTTCAGCTTTTCGAGCGCCTCAAGCCCGTTCTGGGCTTCGGTCACTTGGTAACCGGTGCCCTGCAGAATGGTCGCCAGATACTTTCGGACGGTGGCGGAATCATCCGCCAATAAGATGCGCTTGGTCATGGCCTTAGTATACCAATCCCTCCGAGCCTGTCAATTCAAATATTGACGCCCTACTTCACGGTCACCTTCTTCATGACATCCCCCTGGTGGATTTTCTGGATCACCTCAAGGCTGGGTTTGTCCGTCACCTGTCCGAAGACGGTGTATTTGCCGTCCAGGAACGACTGGGGACCGAGGCAGATGTAAAACTGGCTGTCGGCGCTGTCCGGATCCTGCGCGCGGGCCATCGCCACGGTGCCAAGAAGATGCGGTTTTTTGTTGAACTCGGCCTTGAGATTGACGCCCGAACCGCCCGTCCCGTTCCCTTTGGGATCGCCGCCCTGGATCACGAAACCGGGTACGACCCGGTGAAAGGTCAGACCGTTGTAAAACCCCTGTTTGACCAGTTCCGTGATCCGCGCCACAGTCTTGGGCGCCACATCCGGATACATTTCAAAAATAATATTGCCTTTGTCCGTTTCGATCGTCACCACCGGATTGCCTCCTTGGGCCGGGGCCGCTCCGACAACGAGTGCCGCCGCGCCCATGCTGAAGATAAACGTGCAGATTATCACCGCCTTGAACCATCTATGTCCCATTCGTTTTCTCCTTATAGAGCATTTGAACTAGTCCGTGATATTTTTTTCAAACCAGTCGATCAAAACTCCTTCCTTCAGACCATAATCGCTGACGACCACTTCTCGAAACCCCGACAACCGCATCGCGGTCATCAGCATCGCCGTACCCGGAATGATCAGATCCTCGCGGCCCTGCTCAAGACCCGCGAGCCCTCTCCGTTCATTCAAGGTCATCCCGACCAGCTTCCGATACCAGGCCTCGATCCGTTCCAGGCCCAGGCTCGTATTTTGAACGCGCGAAGCCTCATAAACCGTCATTCCCAACTCCAGGGCGGCCAGGGTCGTCACGGTTCCGGCCGTTCCGATCAAACGATGTCCGGAGAAGGAACCGAATGATTTTAGAACCGGCCCGATCGCCGTCTCGATTCCGCGGATCAGCCGATCCTGGTCTTCATCGGACAATGGATCGGAGGCGAGGTAACGATCGGCCAGCTTGACGACGCCGGTCCCCACGGTCTTCATCCCGCGGATCTCGCCGTCCGTCACGATCATCCATTCGGTGCTGCCGCCGCCGATGTCCATCACGAGGATATTCCGATCGTCCGCCTGAAGCCCGTAACGAACGCCTTTTAAGGTTCGGCGGGCCTCCTCCTCGCCCGAAATGACCTCCGCCTCCAGGCCGATCTCCTCTTTCAGCCGGTCCAGAAACAACTGCCGGTTGCCGGCTTCGCGGACCGCGCTGGTCGCAACCGCGATCACGTCCTCGACGGGATGCTCCGCCACGACGGCATGGAACTCTTTTAAGGTCTGAAGGGTCCGGTTGATCGCCAGCGGGGACAGGAGACCGCTGTTCACGATGCCTTCGCCCAGCCGCGTGATGCGGCGTTCTTCACGGATCGGGCGGATCTCCACTCGCCCCCCGTGCTTGCGCATCTCGGCGATCAACAACCGCAACGCGTTCGTCCCGATATCCATTCCGGCCAAGATCATGCCTGGCCCTGTTCTTCTTCCCGGTCGAAGGCTTCCCGTTCCGTCGCCAGCTTTTCCATCTCGGCGCGCTTGGCATCGATTTCCTGAATCAGATGGGACCATTCTTTCTCTTGCATGAACTCCTTATGCCCGGATTGCAGTCTCATCAATCCATATTTTCCCAACGCGCGATAGGCTTCGGCCAGTTGACGCTCGGCCGACTGGAGCCGATATCGAAACTTCAGCCGGTCCGCTTCCTGGGACGAATAAACGGCCGACGTCAGCATCCCCTTCTGAAGAAGCAGGATTCCGTGATAGAGATCATCCTTGAATTGGATCCAGGACAGCATCGCGGGGTATCCTAACGAATCGAGGATTAAAGATCAAGTAGGGGCGACGCATGGTCGCCCCTACGGTTCTCGTAACAACCACGGTCATCTCAGCTCACCGTGAACAACTCCAGCTTCCCCTTCCATTTCCGCGCCAGCGCCGACTTCAACGCGGCGTGCTCCGACCTCGATAATTTCGGATCGAACGAAAGCAGCTTTCCGGCCTCTTCGCGCGCCTCCTCCAGCAGCTTCACATCCCGCAGGATATTCGCCACCCGCAGCTCCGGCAGACCGGACTGGCGCGTTCCGAAAAATTCACCCGGCCCCCGGATCGCCAGATCCTCCTCGGCAATCACGAAACCGTCCCGGTTCCGGACCATCGTGCTCAGCCGCCGCTTGGCCTCATCGGAAATCGGATAAGCGGCCATCAATACACAATAGGAATGGTGACCCCCTCGGCCCACCCGGCCGCGAAGCTGATGGAGCTGAGACAGTCCGAACCGTTCGGCATGCTCGATGATCATTACCGTCGCATTGGGAACATCAATTCCGACTTCGATCACCGTCGTGGCCACCAGGATATGGATTTGCCGTTTTTTAAAGGCCTCCATCACCTTTTCCTTTTCCTCCATCGGCATCCGTCCGTGCAGCAGCCCGATCTTCAGACCGGGAAAGACCATGAGCTGCAGATGATCGGCCATCTGCGTGGCCGCCTTCAGGTCGGTCTTCTCCGATTCTTCAACGAGGGGATAAACGATGTAGACCTGCCGTCCTTCCGCGGCCTGCTCCGCCAACAGCGCGTATGCCTGGGCACGTTTTGATTCGTAATACAGCCGGGTCTCGATCGGAGCCCGCCCCTTGGGCAGTTCATCGATGACCGAGAGGTCCAGATCGCCGTAAACCGTCAAGGCCAGCGTGCGGGGGATCGGTGTGGCCGTCATGATCAGAACATCCGGCCGGTATCCCTTCCTCTGCAACTGCGCGCGCTGCATCACGCCGAACTTGTGTTGTTCGTCCACTACCACGAGCCCCAGACGGCCGAATTCGATATTCTTCTGGATCAAGGCTTGGGTTCCGATCACAAAGGCCGGTTCCCCGGCTGCGATGGTTTTCAAGACTCTGGACGTTTCCCGCTTCGGTTGACCACTCGTGAGCAGAAGGCACGGCAGCTTGAACGGTTTTAACCACTGTCTTACCGTCAGAAAATGCTGCTCCGCAAGAATCTCGGTCGGAACCATCAGGGCGGATTGATAGCCGTTGTCGGCCGCAATCATCATCGCGGCCAGCGCCACGACCGTCTTTCCGCATCCGACATCACCCTGAAGGAGCCGGTTCATCGGACGCGGCCGGGCC
>JACQFA010000052.1 GCA_016200255.1 Nitrospirota bacterium
AATGTAACACAGTTTGCGACGCATGAACAAGGCGTATTGATCCGGCCGTCGTCTGTGTTATAATCGAAACCATGCAGATAAAACCGCATCGCATCAGGACGAAAACAGCCGTCGTGCTGGCCTTTTGTTGCGGTCTGATCGCGGCCTGCGCCCACGAGCGGCCGCTGGTCGTTCCCACGACGCCTCCGTCCGAACGGAACGAAAATCCCGGTCTGGACCGGCCCGCCGGCGGGCGGGAAAAATCGTCCGCGTTGGGTCGGGGCTGTTCCTCGGCCGAGGACTGTTTTAATGCGGCGCTGCAGAATGCGGAGGACGGGGATAGAACGAATGCCGCAGCCGTTCTGAAATCGTTGCGTGAACGATATCCCGATACCCCCTGGGCGAAGCGGGCCGGTTTCCTTCTGGGGCTATGGGCTGCCGAAGACGCATCGCCCGATGCGGACGCTCTGTTGTCGAAAGCGATGAAGGACTTCCCACCGCTGGAAGAGTACGGACTGTTTTTCATGGCCGGAGGACAGGCCAAGCGGGGAGAGTTCCGGGTTGCGGTCGAAACCTATGACCGGCTGCTCCGAAAATTTCCGGAGAGCGCGCTGGCCGCGCAGGCACAGTATCAAAAAGGGGCGGCGCTGTTTCTTGCCGGCGATTGTCCCTCGGCACTGACGGAATGGAACGCCTTCCTGGTCCGCTTTCCAAAAGATGAAAATGCCGCCAAGGCACTGCTCCAACAGGCCGACTGCGCGGTGAAGCTTCAGGACTCCGCCCGTGCGGTTCGGGAGCTTCTTCAGGTCTGGTTTTTCTATGCGGACAGCCCCGAGGCGACGGAAGCACGGAAAAATCTTGAGCGGCTCGGCGCATCGGGCGTCAAGATTCCGGGGCCCACCATCGAGGCGCGGACCCAGCGCGGCCGGACTCTGTTCGACGCCGCCCGTTATGCCGAGGCCGCGGACGAATTCAAAGCCGTGCTGGCCGCCGGCGAGCCGGCGAACCGCGATGAGATCGAATCAAAGCTGAGCGAGGCGCTCATCCAGCTCAAACAGTATGACGAGGCCCGGCAGTTGTTGACCGGCCTGGCGGCCCGTACCGGGCATCCGGATATTTTGACCAACGCGATGTTCTGGCTCGGACGTTTGGCGATCCGCCAGGGGGAAGAGGCCCGGGTTCTTCAGATCGAGCGTCAACTGGCCGATCGGTTTCCATCCAGCCCCGAACGGGCGAAGCTGCTCTTCATGATCGGCGATTTTTACGAATACCGCGACCAGACGGAACCGGCGATCAAAACCTATCGACGGCTGATCGCGGAGCTGCCGGCCGACCCGTCCGCCGAGGACGCCGTCTGGCGGCTCGGTTGGATCGCCTACAAGGCCCGCCGGTACGGCGACGCGATCAAAATTCTCGGGGAGGATCTACAACACCGCCCGTCCGGTCCGCTCGGAGGGCAGTTCGGATACTGGATCGGCCGCAGCGCGGAGGCGATGGACCAGCCCCTCAAGGCGGCCAATGCCTACCGGGAGGTCTGCCGCGGGTTCTTGCGGTCCTTTTATTGTCAGCAGGCCACAGTCCAATTGGCCCGCTTGGCCCGGCTAAATTCCCAAGCGGCTGGCGACACGGAGGCGGATCGCCCGGCCGATGCGCCCCCGGAAGCCGCGCTGAAAAAAGTGAACGGGACGATCATCGGCCTGCCGACCGGCGGGGCCGATGCATCTCTGATGCGGGACCGTCACTATGCGGTCTCGCTGGAGTTGATGGCGCTGCATCTGAAACCGGAAGCCGCGCGGGAACTCGACGCGCTGGCCGAGCGGTACGCCACCGATAAGGCGAACGTCTTAAAGCTGGCGGAGCTTCTTTACGCCGCGGGCGATTATTATCACAGTCTTCGTCTTCTGAAACTCTATTTTCTGGATGTCATGGAAAAGGGCGGGGACGACATACCGAAAAGTTTCTGGGAGCAGGCCTATCCAAACCATTTTCTGGATCTGGTGAAACGGCAGTCCCCGGCGGCGACGGTGGATCCGTATCTCGTCGCGGCCGTGGCCCGGGAGGAAAGCGCGTTTGATCCCAAGGCCGTTTCAAAGGTCGGGGCGCTGGGTCTGATGCAGTTGATGCCTTATACGGGGGAATGGGTGGCCAGGCGGGTCGGTCTGAAACCGTTCAGCCCGGACCTTTTACTGGACGGGGCCGTGAACATCCGGCTGGGGGCCTGGTATCTGCAGCATCTGGTCGAGCAGTTCAACGGGAACGTCGTACTGGCCGTGGCCAGTTACAATGCCGGCCCGGAGGCGGTCGGCCGCTGGGCCGAAAAAGGCGCGGGGAATCTGGATGAATTCATCGAGTCGATTCCCTTCAACGAGACCCGTTACTTTACCAAGAAGGTGATCCGGAGCTACAACGAATACCGACGCATCGCCGGAGAA